>JAGWBB010000006.1:122944-139418 GCA_021296095.1 Desulfurellaceae bacterium
ACGATGAGCTGGCCCACCATGAGGAGTATCTCGAAGAGCGGCTGCCAAAGGGCATCATCCATGGCGACCTGTTTGCCGACAACCTGCTGTTCCGGGGCAAAAAGGTGTCTGGGGTGCTCGATTTTGAGGCTGCGGCACAGGGAAAACTGATCAGCGACTTGGCCACCGCGGTGAATGCCCTGTGCTATCTGGACGGGCGTTACCACCTCGACCGCTTCAACGCCCTGATTGACGGCTACCAGGAAATGCGGACCCTGGCGCTGGTCGAGTGGGACGCCTTTCCCAATGAACTGCGGTTTTCGGCCCTGCGTTTCACCGTCACCCGGCTGAAGGATTTTGTCTTTCGCAGCGTCAACCGTAAGCGGCGGGTCCACAAGGACTACCAGGACTTTCTGGACCGCTTGGCCGTCCTGCGTCGCGAGCGCCAGGGCGGTATGGACAAGCTGCTGCTGGCCATGGCAACCGGCTACGACTATCGCAAGTACCAGAAGGTGCAGTGAGTCCGGCCCCGGGGAGTAGACAAAACGCCCCGATCAGACTACTGCTGGCTGCCAGACCCTCCGACTCCGCTATCCGAGGCAGTAGCTGTGTTCAAAAAAATTCTGATCGCCAACCGTGGGGAAATCGCTGCCCGCGTCGCCCGCAGCTGTCAGGAGATGGGCATCGCGGCCGTGGCGGTGTATTCCGAGGCCGACCTGTCTTCTCCCCATCTGCACGCGGCTGACGAAGCGGTGTGTATCGGCCCGGCGCCCGCCACCGAAAGCTACCTGAACGGCGCGGCGATTATTGCCGCCGCCCAACACACCGGCGCCCAGGCGATTCATCCGGGCTACGGGTTTCTGTCGGAAAACGCCGCATTCGCCCAGCAGGTGCACGAGGCCGGTTTGACCTTTATCGGGCCGGCGCCGCAATCCTTGTCGGCCGTTGGCAACAAAATCTTTGCTCGCCAGACCGTTGCCGCGCTCGGGGTGCCGGTCATCCCGGCCCTGGAAGAGCCATCGGCCGAGCCGGCGGTGCTCAAAGAACAGGTCGAGACGCTCGGCTATCCGTTGTTGATCAAAGCTGCGGCCGGCGGGGGCGGCAAAGGCATGCGGATTGTCCGCAGCTACGAGGAGTTGGACGAGGCCCTGGCGGCCGCCCAGCGCGAAGCCGCGGCCGCCTTTGCCGAGGGCACGGTATATATTGAGCGCTACCTGGAAAAACCGCACCACGTCGAAGTCCAGCTGCTGGGCGACCAGCACGGGACGCTGGTCCATCTGGGTGAGCGGGAATGCTCGATTCAGCGTCGCTATCAGAAAATTTTTGAAGAAACGCCGTCCCCTACGGTCTCCGAACCGCTGCGGGCGGACATGACCCGGGCGGCCCTGGCCGTAGCCCGAGCCGCAGGCTATTACAACGCCGGCACGGTCGAATTCATCCTGGACGATCAGGGCCGTTTTTACTTCCTGGAAGTCAACGCCCGCCTCCAGGTCGAACACCCGATTACGGAGCTGGTTACCGGCCTCGACCTGGTCCGCGAACAAATCCGGATTGCCGCCGGCGAAGAGCTCGGCTTCGGTCAGGACGATATTCAGCCCAGCGGCCACGCGTGTGAGTGCCGGCTGTACGCCGAAGACCCGGCCAACGGCTTCCTGCCCGCCCCCGGTCCGGTCTTGGCCTGGCAGCCGCCTGCAGGGCCCGGCGTTCGGGTTGACGCGGGGGTGGAGTTGGACAGCCAAGTCAGCGTGTACTACGACCCGCTGATTGCCAAGCTGTCCACTTGGGGCCGAGACCGCGAGCAAGCGCGCCAGCGTATGCAGGCCGCCCTACGCCAGTGTGTGGTGCTCGGCCCGGTCACAAACGGACCGTTTCTCCTTGATGTGTTGGCCCACCCGGCCTTCATTGCCGGACACACTCATACCGGCTTTCTGACCGAACACTTCCAGGACTGGCAACCGGATACGACCACCCATCGCTCGGTCGCCGCCCTGGCTGCGGCGCTGGGCCAGACCCAGCCAAGTTCCGGCCAGGCGACGACCCCACACTCCCCCCCGCCGAGCCCCTGGACCCAACTCGGCGGCTGGCGCTTAGGACAGTAGCGGATGAAGACCACCCTGTACGCACAGGACGAAGCGCTGGTCCTCGACTACACCCAAAACGGGGACAGGTACGAATTCAGCCTGAACGGGCACAGCGGGCAGGCCCAGCTAATCTCGGCCCGCAACGGGTCAATGACGCTGCTTTTCAACATGGACGATGATGACCAGCTGAGCAAGAAGAGATCATCGTCCATGTTGCTTGACGGCCGAGCGGTCCAGGCTCATGTCGTCAGCCACGGCGGCCGCATTCTGGTCGCCGTCGAGGGCCGGGTGTACGAATTCAGTACAGCCCAGGACGGTCGCGGCCGCGAGCGCAAAAGCCAAGCCGGTGGCTGGGAGCCCGAAATCCGCTCGCCTATGCCGGGCAAAATCCTCGAGGTCCGGGTCGAACAGGGCGATGAGGTTGAGGCCAACCAGACCCTGGTGGTGCTCGAAGCCATGAAAATGGAAAACGCCCTGGCCAGCGACGCACAGGCCAGGGTGAAAACGATTCATGTCGCACCGGGAGAGCTGGTCGAACTGGGCCAGATCCTGGTCGAACTGGAGCCGCTCGAATCGTAGGGACGACCCCCCGTGGTCGCCCTTGGGCACCCCCTCACGATCCTTATCCCAGCCTGTCTCCCACCCCCAAACCGCTCTGTTTGGCCACTTCTGCGGCGGCCAGCTTCTTGCCTTGGCCGCGCATTTTCCCGGCCACCAGCGTGCCGCCGGAAGCAGCGATGCTGACGGTCTCCTGACCGACCTCAAGCACCTGTCCGGCTGCAGCCGTGCCGCTGGCAGGCTGCAGCCGATCTGGTCCCGCCAGACGGTATGCGCGCCGGGTTGCGGGTCACAGCCCCGGATCTGGTTGTAAATCTGCTGGGCGGGCTTGGACCAGTCGATCTGGCCGTGTTCATCGGCGCACGGCGGATCGTAGTTGGCCAGCGACTCGTCCTGAACCAGGCGGGGCGGATTGCCGGCCCTGATCAGGTCAACCGACTCGGCAATGGCGTCAACGCCGAGCGAAAAGATTTTGTTGAAGTACAGCGTGCCGGTGGTGTCGTCAGGATCGACCGCGACCTCTTTCTGCAACAGAATCGGCCCGGTATCGATCCCCTCATCAACCCAGAACAGGGTCAGGCCGGTTGTGGTTTCGCCGTTGATCAGAGCCCAGTTCATCGCGCTCCGGCCACGATACTTGGGCAGCAGCGACGGATGAAAACAGATACTGCCCCACTTGGGCGTGTTAAAGACGGCCGGCGGCACAATCTGGGTCACAAAGGCCAGAATCGCCAGATCGGCGTTCAGGTCTGCAAACTTCTTGACCACCTCGGCCTGCTCCCGCTTCATCGACTTGTGCTGGTGGACGGGAATACCGAGATCAATCGCCCGTTGTTTGACCGGGTCAAATCTGCCTTCGGCCGCGTCCGGTGGGCAAAAAACGGCCACCACCTCTTCGCCTCTATCGACCAGCTTCTCCAGGGTTTTTTCGGCAAACGCGGCCTGGCCAATCAAAATAATACGCATACGCTCCCCTTTTCGGTGTTGCTTACCCGTCGCGTCGAGCGAATAGCCCAACACACGCATCACCGATGGCCTCCGCCATCCGGCCAATACTGTCGGGCTGCCCGAGCAGCCTATTATTCATTTCCAGTTCCAGATACACAAGCCGATGCCGCCGGCCATGGCTGCGGGCGCTGAAAATCAGTCCCTCATAGCCGGAGTAGGGCTCATTATGGCGGACCCGATAGCCGGCTTGGTGCAAGCGTCGGCCGAGGTCGGCGGCCACGTCCCGGTAGTCATCAAACAGTACCCCGATATCAAATGCGCGCTCGTGCCCGGCTTGGCCGCGCAGGGCCGGGGTAAAACTGTGCAGGCTGAGCAGGGACGGCCGGACGTGCCCGGTCAGCAGCTTCCCGAGCGTAGCATCAACCGCGTCGTGATACGGCTGGTAAAACCGTGTGAGACGCTTGTGCCGCTCGGCTGCCGAGAGGCGCTGATTACCGGGGATGGGTGTCCCGTCGCTGTGGCTGACGATCAGATCATGATCGTGCGGCGTGCGGTTACAGTCGATGAGCAGACGCGAGTAGCGCGAGCAGACCGCCGGGGCGTCCAGCCTCCGCACGACAGCCTCAAGAACCGCCCGGGCCCCGATATCCCAGCCGATGTGCCGGCCCAGGGCGGCCTGGCTCAGGCCGAGATTGCGGTATGCGGCCGGCACCCGACACGAGGCGTGTTCACAGGTCAGGAGGAGTGGAAAACGCCCGTCCGGGTTGAGAATATCGAAAGCCGTCTCCGCATCCACCATGTCTCTCCTGCTCAGGCCGGGCCGGGCCAGCGTGGCGTAGACCATGTTGACAAAGGGAAATCACATCCTCTAGGGTAGAACGTCATTTGCTTAGAGCCCAGCGGTGTAAAGGGGAACCGTACTCTCTTCCTGATGAGGCGGTCATCAAAGTGAACGATAATCTCATTTCACTCAGAAGGTCATCATCGTTCCCTTTTGAGGAGGAAGCATGGTCCGCCGTGAAAAAAGCAACTATATCATCCAAGCCGTGATCCATGCTTTGGATGTGCTGGAACAGTTCCATGGCGATGGGGAACTGGGCGTTACCGAGCTGAGCAAACGGCTGGATCTGCATAAAAACAACGTTTTCCGTATTCTGGCAACCCTGGAGTCCCGTGGCTATATAGAACAGAATCGCTCGACTGAGAACTACCGTTTGGGAACAAACTGCCTCCAGCTGGGCCAGACCTATATTCAGCATATGGGCCTGTTGCAACAGGCCAGGTCGATCATGACCGAGGTAGTCAAAGACTGCCGCGAGAGTGCCTATGTGGCCGTCATGCGCAAGGGAAAAGTCGTGCCGCTGGCCATGGTCGAGTCCGACCAGCCGGTTCGTATCGTCTCCCAGGTCGGCGAAAACCTGCCGCTGCACTGCACTGCGGTAGGCAAGGTGCATCTGGCGTTCGAGCCGGCCGAGGAAATCCAGCGCATCCTGTCCGACGAGCTGACCCTGCACACCCAACGGACGATTACCGACCGGCCGGTTCTGATTGAGCAGTTAGGCGCGATCGCCAGCAAGGGCTACGCGGTCGATAATGGGGAATATGTGCCCGACGTGCACACCGTCGCCGTGCCCGTCAAAGACTATACGCGCACGGTTGTCGGCAGCCTGGCGGTCAGCGGTCCAGCCTATCGGATCCCGCCCGAGCGGGCAGAACGTGAAATCATCCCGCTGGCCATCAAGGCCGGCCACGAGTTATCAAACCGTCTGGGCTATCCAAGGTAGACGATGATCTCTTTTTGATGGGAGGGTCATCATCGTCCACCTTGCATGCCTGAACGGTGCTGCACAGCGCGAGCTGAGGAGGAAAACAGCGGTGAAGATACTTGTCACAGTCAAGCGGGTGCCCGACCCGGAGACCACGATTCGGGTTAATGCCGACAACTCCGGAATTGTCACCGATAATGTGAAGTATGTGATCAACCCTTTTGACGAAATCGCGATTGAGGAAGGGCTGCGGATCAAGGAAAAAGTCAGCGGCAGTGAGGTGATCCTGGCCAGTATCGGCCAGAAGGTCAACACCGAGCAGTTGCGGACCGGGCTGGCCATGGGTGCCGACCGGGCTCTGCTGGTGCTGGCCGATCAGGATCTCGATCCGCTCGGCGTGGCCCGGGTGCTGGCCACGCTGGTCGAAAGCGAGAGCCCCGACCTGGTTCTGATGGGCAAGCAGGCGATTGACGACGATTCAAACCAGGCCGGACAGATGCTGGCCGCCCTGCTCGGCTGGCCGCAGGCAACCTTTGCCTCTGAGATCACGCTGTCCGACGACCAGCAGTCGGTCGAGGTCATCCGCGAGGTGGACGGCGGTCTGGAAACCGTCGGCTTTGGGCTGCCGGGCCTGGTCACCGCCGACCTGCGTCTCAATGAGCCGCGGTACGCCTCGCTGCCGGGGATCATGAAAGCGCGCAAAAAAGAGATCAGAGAGATCCCGCTGGCTGAGCTGGGGGTGGACACCAGCCTGCGCCTCAGCGTGCAGTCCATGCAGCCGCCGGCCAAGAAAGAAGCCGGCAAGATCGTCGAGTCGGTGCAAGAACTCGTCGAACTGCTGCACACCGAAGCCAAAGTGCTCTAAGCACCATCACCTTTTGAGGAGCCTGTCATGGGGAATGTACTGGTCTATGCCGAAACAAAAAACGGACACCTGCCAAAGAGTACGCTGATCGCCATTCAGGCCGGCAAAGAGGCGGCCGGCAAGCTCGGCGGAGACGTGCTGGTTGCGGTCCTGGGCGCCGGTCTAGAAAGCGCGGCCCAGGAAGCGGCCGGCTATGGTGCGGCCAAAGTCCTGGCCGTGGACAATCCAGCGCTGGCCAACTATCTGGCCGACGCGTATGCCGCCGCCCTCGAACAGCTGGTCAGTCGCAACGAGGTGTCGCTTCTGCTGGCCACCTCTACCGCCCAGGGCAAGGATATGCTGCCCCGGGTCGCCGCCCGGCTCAACGTCGGGATGGCCAGCGATATTGTGGGAGTCAATGACGACGGCACGTTTCAGCGTCCGATGTATGCCGGCAACGCGATTGCGACGGTATCGCTGGACGGGGCGGTGCAGGTCGTATCGGTGCGTGGCACGGCCTTTGACGCGGCCCATCCGGGCGACCAATCGCCGGTTGAACAGGCCGATATCAGCCTTGAGGCGGCCGACCAACAGATGCGCTTTGTTGTCTTTAACGAGATCAAATCCGACCGGCCGACGCTGGCCGATGCGAGTATTGTCATTTCGGGTGGCCGGGGACTCAAGTCCGGAGAGAATTTCAAAGAGTATCTGGAGCCCCTGGTTGATGCCATGGGCGCGGCCATGGGTGCCAGCCGGGCGGCGGTTGACGCCGGTTTTGTGCCCAACGACCTGCAAGTCGGTCAGACCGGCAAAGTCGTTGCGCCCGAGCTGTATTTTGCGGTCGGCATCTCCGGGGCCATTCAGCACCTGGCGGGCATGAAAGACTCCAAGGTCATCGTCTCGATCAACAAAGACCCCGAAGCCCCGATCTTCAACGTGTCCGATTACGGTTTGGTGGCCGACCTGTTTCAGGCCGTCCCGGAGCTGACCGAGGAAATTAAAAAGCTGAAGGCCGAGTAGAGCCGGGGAGGGCCGGCCGGCAGCCGCAAGGTGAGCGGTGATGGGCGCCTCATCGGTCGAGCGCGCGGGGTAGCCTGAAGAACGGCTCAAGGCTGCCCTGGATCGTTTTCTTGAACGGGACCGCGAGATCGGGCGCTGTTTGAGCTGTCGCCCCGCCAGGACAGTGAGAAAGGAGCCACACAGCCATGAGCGCGCCGGCCTTTGACACCCACAAAGCCGTCATGGCCCTCAAGCAGGCCGGCTTCGAGGAGAGCCAAGCCGAGGCCGTGGTCAACACCATGGGCGAGGCCCTGGGCGGCAACATCGCCACCAAAGCCGATCTCACCGAGGTCCGCGCTGCCCTGGAAGGAGACCTCGCGGCCGTGAAAGCAAAGCTGGAGACCGATATTGCCGTCGTGCGGACGGAGATGGCCGAGCAGTTTGCCGCTCTCTACAAACAGCTCTGGCTCATGGCCGTCGGCATCGTCGGCCTGACTGTCACCCTGGTCAAACTCATTCCATAACGACGGTCCCGGGTGATGTGAATGGCCCGGCCCGCGCGAGGTGGGAGAGCAGCATGGAGGACGTAATAGACACCTTTGTTGGTGTGAGTTTGGTCATCTGAGCCGGTTCCATCCTGATTTGTGCAAAAATCGCAGAGACAACACAACGCAGTAGCGCCCCATGGAGTGTCGACGGTTGGCGACGCCGATCACTCTTCTGACACGGTCTCCAGGTCTGCGTGTAGGGAAGGAAGCAACGGACTTGTTCTCTAAGTCTTTGAGGGCTTTCTTTTCCTCAGAGCGGCCCCATAGCACCCTCTTGGGTCAACCGTAAAGATTTTCCCCTCTCATCTTATCCTGGAGGGAGAAAAATCTGGAGCGGGGCGACCCACCTTAGGAAGCGATCACCGCTCAGCGCTCCCCTCTGTCCACCCGCTGGGTATGGACGGTGTGGGGCGCGAAGGTCTGGGTCAGGATGTCCAGGACCGCCTGGGGATCGGCGCTGCCGCACGAAAAAATATCCACCGCCATATACCCGTGTTCGGGAAAAGTATGGAAGGTGGCGTGGGACACGGATAGCAGAAACATGCCGGTCACGCCTTGTCCGCCGTCGGCAAAGCGGTGGCTGAGCTGGTGGAGCACGCTGAAACCGGCTCCGTCAAGCGCGGCGCGAAAGACGCGCACCAGCTCTCCTTCGTCCCGCAGTAGCGCCAAGTCTATGCCGTACAGGTCGGCGAGCAGATGGGTACCTATTCTGGACATGGTCGTAACCGCGTGTCCCGCTTCAGTCTGATGCCTCGTGTCTGTCGAGCTTGACGCTGGCCACAAGTTTGTTCATTCTGAACGGTGTCTCTCGGCTGGCAGTAGGAAACGTGATAACAGATCATCTCAAGAAGACATCATGTTTCCTACTGGTGGCAAGGGCACGGCATGCGTCATATCTTTTCCACACCGCTTCTCGGCCCGGTGCTGATCCTCGGGCTGATCCTCGTGCCGGTGCTCGGCCTGCCGGGCTGTTCCGCTCCCCGGTCTCCACTCGACCAACTCAAGGCTCAGCTGCGCGACGCTCCCGAGTACACCATCGCCCTGGAGGACATGCGGCAGGACGGCACATTTTTTCCTGCATACTACCACAAATACAAGGTCCTGCAGGGCGAGCAGGTGTGGTCAAGCAACTGGCTCGAGGTCTCAGAGGAGTTCTATCGCAGGAATGAAAACTTCCTCGGCATGAGCCTGGCCTCGAAACGCGAAGGACAGGAAACCACTACCCCCCATCCGGCCGGCTATCACTACGTCGGCAATGAACAATACGGGCGGTGGCGGAACGATAGCCAGGGCAACTCCTTCTGGGAATTTTACGGCAAATATGCGCTGCTGAGAGACGTGCTGGGGCTGGCCGGAGGAAGCATCTTTCGCCGGGATTATGACCAGTATCGGGGCTACCAGAGCCAGAACCGGCCCTACTACGGTCCGACCGGTCGCGAGTACGGCACCAACGGCACCACCACCAGACAGCGCAACCCGAGCTTTTTTGAGCGCCGTCAAGCCCGGGAGGTAGCCAGTCAGCAGCGCTTCCGCCAGAAGTTCCAAAACCGGGTCGGCCGCAGCAGTGGCGCCTCGCTCCGCTCGCGCAGCTTTGGCTTCGGCAAATAAAGGTGAGCGTGATGTCCTCCAGATCTCTGTTGCTATCACGCTCACCTTTTGACGACCGGGGACGCCATGACGCTTGATGGACTGATTCTGGCCCTGCTGTATCTCGTGTGTGCCTACGCCTTGTTCTGGGTCGGCAAGCGCGTGTTCGATGTGCTGCACCCCGCGTTTCGGGTCACCACAGAGCTGGTGGACAACGACAATGTCGCCCTGGCCCTGGCCCTGGTCGGCTATTACCTGGGGCTGGTGCTCACCATCGGCGGGGTGCTCAGCGGCCCCTCACACGGCTTGGTCGAAGACATGGTCGATATCCTGCTGTACGGCCCCTTGGGCATCGTGCTGCTCAACCTCTCGACCCTGGTCAGCGACAAGCTGATTCTGTTTCAGTTCGACAACGAACGGGAAATTATCCACGACCAGAATGCGGGCACCGGTATCAGCGAAGCCGGGGTGTATACCGCCACCGGTCTCATCCTGTTCGGCGCCCTGTCGGGGGAAACCGGTACGATCTGGACCGCCCTGGCCTTTTGGGGTCTGGGACAGCTGGGCTTGATTCTGACCGGGCTGGTGTATGAGTGGATTACCCCCTACAGCATCCACACCGAGATTGAGCGCGATAATGTCGCGGTCGGGGTCAGCTTTGCCGGAGCGCTGATCGCCATGGGCAATATCCTGGGCTTTGCCGCCAGCGAGGAATTCTTCTCCTGGCAGCGCAATGTCCTGGCCTTCGGCAGCTATGCCCTGGTCGGGCTGGTCTTCCTGCCGGCGGTGCGTTTCGCCACCGACAAGCTTCTGCTGCCCGGCACGAGCATATCGGCCAAGCTGGTTGAACAAGACCACCCCCATCTCGGCGTGGCCTGTCTCGAGATGTTCTCCTACGTGAGTGCGTCTTTCCTGATCATCTGGTGTGTCTAGCCTCACTGTGGTTCATCCTAAGCCTGTAGAGAGAAAGACAGGATGAACCACCTTCTGAAGCTGTGCCTGTTTGCGACCGGCTGCGCGGGCATTGTGGCCGAGTTCGTGCTGTGCACCCTGGCCAGTTACTTCCTCGGCAATGCCACCCTGCAGTGGACCCTGCTGATGTCGCTGATGCTGTTTGCCATGGGGCTGGGCAGTCGCCTGAGTCGCTCCTTCAGCACCAATCTGCTCGATACCTTTACCCTGCTCGAGTTCGGCCTGTCGGTCCTGTGCGCGAGTGTCGCGGCCGCCAGCTATGCCATGTCCCCTTTTTTCAACAATGTCGGGTTCGTCATTTATCCCCTGGCAGCCGCTATCGGCCTGTTGATCGGCATGGAAATCCCGCTCATCACCCGTGTCAATGCCGACTACGAAGAACTGCGGGTGAACATCTCTTCGGTCCTGGAAAAGGACTATTACGGGGCGCTGGCGGGGGGCCTGATCTTTGCCTTTGTGGCCCTGCCGTATCTCGGCCTGACCTATACCCCGGTGGCGCTGGGGACGGTCAACTTTGCCGTGGCGTCCGTGTTTGTGGTCCGCTTCCGGTCCTTGTTGGCCCGCCCGCGGCTCATGTCGGGACTGTGGGCCGGAGTGAGCCTCGGCCTGGTCGGCCTGGCCGTAGGAGCCCAACCAATCATCCTGTTTGGCGAGCAAACACTGTACAAAGATACCGTCATCCTGGTCAAACAGACCCCCTACCAGCGCCTGGTCATGACGCGCTGGCGGCAGGACTACTGGCTGTACATCAACGGCAACCAACAGTTCAGCAGCTATGACGAGGAGCGCTACCATGAGCCCCTGGTTCACCCGGCCCTGAGCCTGGTCGGCAACAGGTGGACGCTGCCGAGCACGACACTGGGCAGGGATCAGGATTCACCTGTTGGGCGGGAGATTCTGATTCTGGGCGGCGGCGACGGTCTGGCGGCGCGCGAGGTCCTCAAACATCCGGGCGTCACCCGCCTCACCCTGGTTGACCTCGACCCGGCCATGACCGAGCTGGCGTCTTCCCACCCGGTCCTCGTCCAGCTCAACGATAACGCCCTGCACGATCCCCGGGTCGAGATTGTGCACGCCGATGCGTTCGCCTTTCTGCGGACGGCCGAGCGGCTGTTCGACGTCATCATCGTCGATCTGCCCGACCCCAATTCGGTCGCCCTGGCGCGTCTGTATTCGCTCAATTTTTACCGCCTGTGCAAGAAGCAGCTCAAACGGGGCGGGGTGGTGGTGACCCAGGCGACAAGCCCGTTTTTTACCCGTCGGGCGTTTGTGTGCATCGACAAGACGCTCGGGGCGGCCGGCCTGAGTACGCTGGCCTACCACACCCACATTCCAACCATGGGCGAGTGGGGGTTTGTGTTAGGCGTAGACGCCAGCCTGCTGGACGACAAGGCGCTCAAAGAAACCGTTACAGGTCTGGCGTTTGATGAGATTGAGACGCGTTTCCTGAACCGAGCAGCGATGCTGTCCATGGCCCATTTTGGCAAGGGGATGTTTGACGATCGCGCCCAAATCAAAGTGAACGAAGAGAGCCGGCCGATCCTGCACGAGTACTACAGACGCGGCCGCTGGGAGGTGTATTGACGGGAATGTTGGGCGCTCTGTCTGACAAGCCAGAAACGGCTCAGTGATAAGTCAGATCGAGGTGGAGAACGATGGGCGACGGGCTGGGCAGCGAGGCAACGGGCACGCGATCACTCCTCGTGCTGGGGCAAAATATTCTGAAACTCGTAGGCCTGCACCGTCTTGCCGACAGAGGCGTCAAACTCGGTCTCGCCCCACTGTTCGATCGTCAGCAGTTTCTCACCCGTCTCGTCCGTGTAGTCCCAGTAGATCAGCTCATCGCCGGCCACCCGACCATCGGGAAAGCAATACCCCGCGCCACTCTCTTCCAGGCTGTAGCGGGTCCCGTCGTACACAATCGCCTGGGGCGGGTCGTCGTGCTGAAGCAGATGGTCTTTGACCGCCGGGCCGAGGGCCGAAAACGCAATCTTGCGGCTGACCGACCAGACGTATTCATCGTCCTTCTCGGCTCCCAGATAGCAGCGCTCATCGCCCGAGAAGAGTTCCCACTCGTGGGCTTGGTCGCCGTCAAAGTCATACCGGTTGTGGCTGGTGACCTGCCAAGTTTTCAGGTCGTAATCGACCAGATAGCCCTTTTTCAGGTCGGTCAGGGAAAGATCGAGCGGATCCACCTCTGGCTCTTTGTCGGCAAACAAGCCTTTTAACCAGTCGCGGAATGACACCGGCCTTCTCCCTCTTTATCAGCGTTCACCTTGGTGCTAGGCGCCGGCGGCGATCCCCATCTTGGCCTTCAGCTCGGCCAGGGCGTTACTGGTCGCGGGTGCAGCCTTTGCGTTCAGGGCATTGTCAATCTCATCCTCAACGGTCTGATCGGCGTCGGCCAGCGACCCGTAGGCCTGGGCCAGCGATTCGTCCTCTTCCACCTTGGTGCGCATCTTTTCCAGCATGGTGATCGTGCCCGACGAGTCGATCTTGGACAGCTGCTGGTTGATCTTCTTGGTCGAAGCCGCAGTTTTGGCCCGCGCTTTGAGGGTGATCAGATCGTTTTCATACTTTGAGACGGTGGCTTTGAGCTTCTCGATTTTCCCCTGGAGCTGGGAGGCCATGCCATCCTGGGTCTGCCAGTCCTGCTGGCTCCGGGTGGCCTTTTCCAGGCACTCTTCTTTGCGCCGCAGGGCTTCGCTCGCCAAGCGCTCGGCCTCGGCCTGGTCAAGCGCGCCGCTCTGCATCTTCTGGAGTAGCAGCATGGCCTTGCGCTCGTACTCGGCGGCCATATTTTTATTGTCGTCGGCGTCCCGTCGAAGCCGGATGGCAATGGCTTTGACCTCGGCCAAACTGCCCATGCTGGCCTGGAGATCACGCTTGAGGTCACGGATGCCCTGCTCGGTCATTTTGATCGGGTCTTCAAACTTATCGAGGGCCGCGTGGGCCTCGGACTGTCCGAACTTGAACAGTCGCTGAAAAACGCTTGTCATAGGTCTTCTCCCTTATTGTTTGCTAAAGGCCAGCAGCTCGTCGGCATTTTCGGCCAGGGCCAGGCTGAGCGCCTCAATCGAGCCTTCCAATTCGTTCATGTCCAGGTTTTCCAGGCGCAAGGTATCCCGGAACAAGACCAGCGTGCCGGCTTCGTCGAGCACGAACGCGCCGTGGACGAGGGTCCGGTTCATTTGTAGCAGCCGCTCGAACATCGCGCCCGGATTGCCCGGGACCGGCAGAATCATCTGCTCAAGGATAAGAATCGGATCTTCACAGTCGACGATCAGATCGGTAATCCCGTTGTCTTCATCCCGAACCATCACCAGCTCCTGAGCTGGGTCCTCCTCGGTGATCGCATAGCCCAAGTCGAGCAAAAACGTTTTCACCGTCTCAAAATATGCTGAGGGCATACCCACTTTCCTCCTACGCCTGACGATCTTTGCCAACCACAATGAGACGATCTCTCTCGTCGATTATATAGCTATTCGGAGGGTTGGCAAGAAAGCGACCCTGGTGCACGCTCTCAACCGCCACGACAATGATATTGCGGTCCGTCTTGAGGGTGGTCAGTACCTCAAGAAAAGGCCGGCCGACGCAGACTTGGGGCGGCACGATTTTATAAATCTCGCTGCCAAAGCGGCTACTCACCAGCTCGGTAATGATCTGCGTCACGCCGTGGTCGAGGCTGGCCCGGACCAGCAGATTGGTACTGATTTCGCCCAAGACAATAATCTCGTCGGCCTTGGCCAGGCGACAGTGCTCGACATTTTTGCGATCAACCAGCTCCACACTGGTGTACAACTCCGGATATGTCTCCTTAATCGTCAGCGTACCGAGGATGGTCTTGGCGTCTCGGGTGTGCGCCTCAACGCTCTCATCGGACAGGACAATGGCCGCCTGGGCCTGCCCGGCGTTGGCCTTGCGTAAGGTATCCTGGGTCACCGGACCGTTCACAAAGTACACCTGGGCATCGTCCAAGGGCTTGGTCGTCAGCTCGGCGATCAGGACCACCGGCCGGCTCTGGTTTGCCCCATCGGCCCGGATTTCTTCGACAATTTCCCGGACTTTATAACTCCAGCCGCACAGTACCAGATGCTGAGTGACCCGTACCGGATTCACGCCTTTTTCCTCCTGTCGTCGTTCTTCAACAAAGATGCTGGCCAGGGTGGCCGTCAACAGGCCCAGAAAGCCGATGCCAAACAGCATCAGCAATACGCCGACAACCCGACCGCCCACGGATGCCGGATAAATATCCCCATAGCCGACGGTGGTGATAGTCACAATCGTCCACCACAGCGAGTCGGTCAGGGGCAGCGAGTCAAAGTAGGCGATGCCCAGCATGCCGGCCAGAATGATCACCACCAGGGCCAGCAGGACCCGGTCCAGCCTATCCTTGCGGAGCGTCTGGGCGACACGCTTGAGCAGATCAAGCACACCGAACATAGCCACGCTGCATCCTACCAGACCGAGTCCGGCAGCGGCAGACCGGCGTAATCCCGGGCGCCGAGGGGTTGCTCGGGGGTGAGCCCGACCGTCTCCAGCAGGGCATACACCTGGCGCAGGTGCTGGGCCGCGTGCCAGCTGGTCCGTTCCAACAGGGCGTGCAGCGACTGGGCTCCGTAGTAGGTCTGCACTACAACAGAAAACGGCTGGCCGGGGTGGGCGGCAAACCAGTCCGACAGCTGGACCCGCACGGTTTCCCCGTAGCGCGCCAGGGCGACGCCGTCGCGCATCTCGGCCGGCGCTGCTTCCAGCAGCCAGGCGGCCGGAAAGCGCCCCTCTCGGGCCGCGTCGCGAAAACCGAGGCTGAGCCGGAAGATATGATAGCCGATGTCGCCCAGCGTCCGGTCACGGTCGGGAGCCGTAGTCCGCAGCCGTTCGGCCGGGACGGGTCGCAGCGCCCGTTGGGTAGCGTCCAGAATCCGGTCCAGCCGCGCGGCAAGTTCTGGCGGCGAAAGCTGAGGGCGATCCGAATAGGGTACGCCGACCAGGGCGGCCAGGGCGGGCGGATTCCAGCCATGCACAATCTGTTCCCCGACCGCGACAGCCGGGACGAGTGGCACCTGGCGGCGCTTCAGCTCGGCCGCAGCCTGCGGGTCGTCCTCAACATTGACCGCCTCAAAGGCAATGCCCCATGACGAAAGCAACTCTTTCGTTTTGGCGCACGAGCTTCAGCCGGGGCGGTAGAAGAGTCTGGGAGTCATCCTGCCTGCCTCCTATTGGGCGGTGAAGCCGCCGTCGATGACCAGCTCGGCCCCGGTGACGTATGACGCCTCGTCAGACGCCAGAAACAGGGCGCCGTAGGCGACCTCTCGGGGCTTGCCGTCCCGTCTGAGCGGGGTCAGGTTAATCACCATCTCCCGCCGCTCGGACGCCAGCGGGGCGGTCATCGGGGTTTCAATCCGGCCCGGATGAATGGAGTTCACCCGGATATTATCCTGGGCGTATTGGACGGCGGCATTTTTGGTCAGCAGCCGCACCGCGCCCTTACTGGCCTGGTAGGCGGGAATGTTCGGCAGCCCGACCAGCCCGGCGACCGACGAGATATTGATGATCGATCCCCCGCCCGCCCGGCGCATGGCCGGAATGGCGTGTTTCATGCCCAGGAACACGCCGGTCTGGTTCACGTTAATGACCTCGTGCCAGGCCTCCAGACTGGTCTCGTCCAGCGGCGCCATGCGGACAATGCCGGCGTTATTGATCAGGATGCTGAGCTGACCGTAGGTCTGTTCGGCCGTTTCAACGGCGCCTTGCCAGTCGCTCTCCAGGGTCACGTCCAGGTGGACGTAGCGCGCGTCCCCGCCCTGTCGAACGATGTCCTGGGCCGCCTGCTGGCCCTGGTCGTCCAACACATCGGCCAGCACCACCTTGGCCCCCTCCTGGGCAAACAGGTCTGCCTCGGCCTGTCCCATACCCCGGGCTGCGCCGGAGATCAGCGCGACTTTTCCGTCGAGTCGTCCTGCCATATCCCTCTCCTTACACCATGATCTCTATTTGCTGCGTCTCAATGGTCAAGGGCAGCCCTACTCAGGCGGCACGTTGAAGTCATTTCAGATAATCCGCGCAGAACTCCCGTACGAATAGCAACGTTTGCTGAACTTGGATAGAGTTATACCTAGGGTCTGTCATCAGTTAGGAGACATCCTTGGGGATTCCTCCCCTGCTGAGCTATACTGCTCGCAGGAGCCAGAG
>JAGWBB010000007.1 GCA_021296095.1 Desulfurellaceae bacterium
TGCCACGCGCCGGCCTTGTCCTCCTGTTCTTTTGGAGAATTCTGTGCTTGACTCGGCACACGCGGATGTCGCCGTTTGGGCGCGGGTTCTGCGATGACATTCGATCGGACAGGCCAGTTTTGCCATGAAAGTCGCCACCGGACGTGGATTTTTTGAGCGCTATGGCGCGTCGGCCCGGCAAATTGCGCCGGATATCGGCTGGGCCCTGCTGGAAGCGGACGGCTCGTGGTCAGAGCCGCCCGACGCGTGTGAGCTGATCGTCCTGGCCGGCGATGCCTACACCCGGGCGTTTGTCGACACGGTCTCGGCCCTGCCCGAACCGCGCTGGGCGCACACCGAAGACGCCGGCGTGGACGGGCCTTTTTATGACGCCATGCGCGCCAAGGGCGTGATGCTGACCCACAGCCCGGGGGCCAACGCGCCCGAGGTGGCCGAGTTTGCGCTGAGTTTCATCCTGTGGACGGCCAAGCGGTTGGGTGACTTGCAGGCCCAGCAGCGGGCCCGCGAGTGGCGGCTGCTCGATCTGCAAAGCCTGAGCGACAAGACGCTGCTGGTCATTGGCCTGGGCGCGATCGGCAGTCGCGTTGCGCGCTACGCCAAGGGCTTTGGCATGCGGGTGCTGGGGCTGAGGCAGTCTGCGGCTGCGGTCGAGCAGGTCGACCGGCAGGGGACGCTGGCAGAGCTGGAGACGTTCTTGCCCGAGGCCGATTTTGTGGTGGTGGCGCTACCGCTCACGCCCCAGACCCGGGGACTGATCGGCCGGACACAGCTGGCCCGGATGAAGCCGGGTGCGACCCTGATCAACATTGCCCGTGGGGCGATTGTGGATACCGGAGCGGTCCGCGACGCCCTGGTGGCGGGGCAGCTTGGCCAGGCGTGTCTGGACGTGCTGCCGACCGAGCCGTGGCCAAAAGACGACCCCCTGTGGGAGACACCGAATCTGTTCCTGACCCCGCATAACGCCTGGTCCTCACCCCTGTACGTGCCCCGCGTGGCAGACATCTGGCTGGATAACCTGGGGCGCTATGTGCGGGGTGAGGCGCTGCTGCACCGGGCCTTTTGAGCGCCGCCGCTCTCACAGCTTGTCCATCACCTGGTGGGCGAAATCCTCGATGACCTGGTACTGGGTCTCAAACGACGGCAGCAGCATGAGCTGCTTGAGCCCGGCCTGCTCCAACCCGCGAACCTGATCGATAATCTCCTCCGGGCTGCCGGCCAGACACGTCGATTTGATCAGCTCAGGCGTCACGAATTTGGCCTCTTCGGGCAGCAGATAGGTACAGTGCCCGGCGTGGATGCGCATATGCCGGTGGGTCTCGGGGGTGGCCTCGACCTGGGCGCTGTACTCGTCCCATATCTGGCGCAGGTGGCCCGGCGGGTCGCCGCCGAACTGGCGAATCTTGTCGTACAGGTAGTGGATGGAGGCGATCACAAACGCGCCGCACTCGCGCAGCACGCGCTCGGAGGCGAGGGATTCGCCCGGCCGTAACATCACCACCGTGGTCAGCGAGGCCGTATAAAAGTCGTCGGCCAGGCTCCGCCCGGCGCGCTGGGCTCCGGCCTCGGCGTTTTGCAGGGCGCGGTGCATGAAGCCGGGGTTGGGCGGCACCGACATGACCAGGCCCTCGCCGTACTCCCCGGCCAGAGCCTGGGCCTTGGGACCGAAACCGGACACGTACAGCGGAATCGGTTCCTCGACATTGATGAACTTGTGGTCCTGCATCAAAAACTGGACCGGATGGGTCTGGCCCTGCCAGGTGAAATCGACCTCCTGGCCGCGCAACAGGGCGCGCAGCACCCGCAGGTACTCGGCAAACTCCTTGAGTTTCATCGGCTTGTGACCCATCAGCCGGGTGGCTGTGTTGCCGGTGCCGATGCCCAGGAAGGTCCGGCCCGGAGCCAGCTGGTTGATGGTGGCGATGCTGTTGGCCGTGACCGGCGCCAGGCGGGTGCCGGCAACCGACACCCCGGTTCCAATCTTCATGCGGCGGGTCTGCTGGGCGGCCAGGGCCAGAACCGCGTAACAGTCCGACCAGATCATCTGACTGTCGGCTATCCAGGCGTGCGAGTAGCCCAGGTTCTCGGCGTGGGTGATATAGCCGATCTCGTCGATCTTCGAGGCGGTACAAATCCCAAAATCCATTCTGCCGCTCCTCAGTCACACAGGGCGTCGCTGACGAGTTCGGTGTCGAGGTATTCGGTCAGAGAGTGAATTTTCCCGTCCACAATCCGCCACACCCGGCAGTAGGTATTGTTGTAGTCCTTGCCGGCGTGGGTGCGGGATACGCCGCTGGCCTGCTCGGCGACGTACTCGCCGTCGGCAATCAGATTCTCAATCGTCATGGCGATTGCTCCGCCTTCGAGGCGCTCGCCCAGGATGTTGGTCAGCCCCTGCTCAATCGTGTTTTTGCCCCGAATCGTGCCCGACAGCGGGGTGGAGCCGATCAGGGTGAAGGACACGTCGTCGGCGGCATCGGCCAGAAAGCCGGTCATGTCGCCGCGGCTGAGGGCATCAATGGCTTTTCGGACAACGGCTTTGTTGTGTTCGCTTGACATACGGCCTCCTGTATTATGCAGGCATAGTGCGAGGAGGATGGGATCTTGTCAAGAAACATCGCCGGCTCCCAGCTGGCCGTTTTTGCCGGCTGCGGTCTGGCAACCCTGGTGCTGGGCCTGCTCGACGCCGGGGCGTGGCTCAGTATGCGGGAGTACGGCCTGTTCCAGAACGTCCAGGCCGGGGTGCTGGGTCTGGCGCTGGGCCTGGGCCTGCTGAGCCTGTGGCGGGCCGAGGGCCAGGCGCGCGTGTTCTGGGTCTTTATCCTGGGCTTTGCCTTCTTCTTTGTGTGGCGAGAGCTGGACCTGGACCAGGAGTTTTTCGCTGATCGGATGTTTTCGTGGGCGTATCTGTTTCGGGACAGCGTGCCGCTCAGCACCAAGCTCATCCTCGGCCTGCCCTCAATCGGGCTGAGCCTGGCCTGGGGGGGCTATGTGGCGTGGCGGGCGCCGCTGCTGGTGGCCGGGCTGCGGCACTCTGGCCGGGCCGCCAGCCTGGTATGGGCCGGGCTGACCCTGGCGTGTTTCGGGCTGGGCCAGATCTGGGATAAGGCGACCGCCTTCCAGCGCGATTGGGGGATACGGATCTATGATCGGGCGACTAAAGATCCGTATGTTGAGGAAGCCTTTGAGCTGCTGGGCGCCGTGGCCTTTGTGTTGCTCATCGTGGAGCTGCGGCGGGCTGGGCCTGAACGTTGACCAGCCCGATCCCGCTCAGAATGAGGACGCCGCCCCCGCCCTGTAGCCACGACACCGACTCGCCGAGCCATAGCCAGGCCAGCAGGGAGGCGCCTACCGGTTCGGCCAGCAGGACGACGGCGACGATGGTGGGCGACAGGTAGGCCAGCGCCCAGTTCACAACCGTATGGCCGATGAGCTGGGGACCGAGGCCCAGCAGCAACAGGATCAGATAGGCCGAGCCGGCATAGCCGAGGATGGACACCGGGCTGAGCAGACACACCGCCCACAGGCATAGCGCCGCGCTGGCGTACACCAGACCGGCGTACAGCGGCAGCGGAACGCTGGGTCGGACCAGCCGTCCACACACCAGATAGGCTGCCATCATGACCGCCCCTCCCAGGGCCAGCAGGTCACCGTACAGGGCCTGCGGCGGGCTGAGCTGAAAATCGTTCCAGGCGATGCACACGCTGCCGCCTATGGCCAGCCCGATCCCGAGACCCAGCCGACGGGTCAGCCGCTCGCCCCACATCAGATAGCCGGCCGGGACCAGCAGCAGGGGGGTGAGCGTGACCAGGATGACCGAACTGGCCACCGAGGTGTAGCGCAGCGAGGCGATCCAGCTGACAAAATGCAGGGCCAGGCACAGACCGGCCGCCAGCACCAGGGCCGGCCGCTGGCGACCGACGGCGTGGCGGTGTCGCCAGCCCAGGGGCAGCAGGATCAGGCTGGCGAAACCGAGCCGGGAGGCCGCCACCAGCACGCTCGGCACCTCGGGGATGAGCTTAATCAGCGGCGCGGCGGTCGAAATTGTCGCCACCCCGATGCTCAGCAGGACGAGCCGTCCGGGAGACGTGTTGAAAAAATGCATGGCTGAGGCAGTATCGGAAGAGACAGAGCTGAACAAGCGAGGAGTCCGGCGGTCCGAACAGGGGAGGGCGTGCGTGTGAACCAAGCTGAGATCGTGTTTGAGCGACAGGGACCGGTTGCGCTGGTGACCTTTAACCGGCCGGAGTTTCGGAATGCCATGACCTGGGCCATGTATGACGGCCTGCTTGAGGCCTGCGAGCGGGTCGATGCCGAGGCTGATATCCGGGTGTTGGTCGTCCGCGGGGCTGGGGGCAAGGCGTTTGTGGCCGGGACGGATATCAGCCAGTTCCAGACCTTTCGGACGGCGGACGACGCGATTGAGTACGAACGCCGGCTGGAGCGCGTCCTGGCTCGGGTCGAAGCGGTCAATAAGCCGACCATCGCTGCTATCGAGGGGGTGGCGGTCGGCGGTGGCGCGGCCCTGGCCCTGGCCTGCGATCTGCGCTACTGCACGCCCGATAGCCGCATCGGGGTGCCGATTGCCCGGACCCTGGGCAACTGTCTGTCGGTGGCGGTCCATGCCCGCCTGCTGGACGTGCTGGGACCGGCGCGCACAAAAGACTTGCTGTTTCGTGCCCGGCTGGTCGGCGCGGACGAGGCGCGCCAGGCCGGGCTGGTGAATGACATCGTGCCGGCCGAAGGCCTGTACGACTACGTCCGAGAGGTGGCCGAGGAGATTGCCGGCCACGCCCCCATCACCCTGCAGGTGACAAAGGAAGCGATCCGCCGTTTGCAGCACTACCGGCGTAGCCTGCCGCAGGGCGAGCTGGGCGAGGACCTGATTATCCGCGCCTATATGAGCCAGGATTTCCGAGAAGGAGTCCGCGCGTTTGTGGACAAGCGCAAACCCGTATGGCGGGGGAAGTAGTCACACCGATAGACGTTCAGAAAGGCAGGCAGGGGATGAGGACGCTGCACGGAGAGTTGGCCAAGATGCGTACGGCTGCGACGACTCCGGTCTCCTATACCCTGCCGGTCGGTGGGGAAGGGCTGGCGCTGAACGGACTGCTGGGCTCGAGACTGCGGATACGCTTCCAGGGGGAGATTTTTTGTGTTGCCTGCGGCCGCAGGACAAAAAAGAGCTTTCAGCAGGGCCACTGCTATCCGTGTTCCCAGAGCCTGGCCAGCTGTGACATGTGCATTGTGAAACCCGAGCTGTGCCACTATGCGGCCGGAACCTGCCGGCAGCCGGACTGGGGCCTGGCCCACTGCATGCAACCCCACTATGTCTATCTGGCCAACTCCTCGGGGCTCAAGGTCGGCATTACCCGGGCAAGCCAGATTCCCACCCGCTGGCTGGATCAGGGAGCGGTCCAGGCCCTGCCTGTTTTCCGGGTCGCCAGCCGCTATCTGGCGGGCCTGATCGAGGTGGTGCTGAAAAAACACGTTGCCGACCGAACCGATTGGCGCAAGATGCTCAGCGGCGAACCCCCGCCGTGTGACCTGTCGGCGCAGCGCGACGCCCTGATTGAGCGGTGTCAGGACGAGCTGGAGCGCATTGCCACGACTGCGGGTGAGGGGCGGATCGTCCCGCTGCCGGCCGCGCCAGCGCGCCGCTTCAGGTTTCCCGTGCAGCGCTATGCCGACAAGCTGGTCGCCCACAATCTTGACAAGCGGCCCGAGGTCGAGGGGACGCTGACCGGCGTCAAAGGGCAGTATCTGCTGTTCGATACGGGGGTGCTCAACGTCCGCAAATTCGCCGGCTACCGGGTGACGGTCGAGGGCTGAGGTCAGAGGCAAGAGAGAGCCGGTGGCCTCGTCTTGCGCGGCGGGGAGGGCACCCGCCGCGCCGCACGGACGACCGGCGGGATACCGATGATTCAAATGGTGTAGGCGTTCTCGCCGTGCTGGGACAGGTCGAGCCCCAGGTCTTCGTCCTCTTCGTCCACCCGCAGACCGATGAGCGTGTCGACTATCTTGAGCAGAATAAAGGCGACCACAAAGCAGTAGACGATTGTGGCCAGGACGGACACGAACTGGGTCCATAGCTGGCCGGGATTGCCGTACAGCAGTCCCACGCCGGCCGAGTTGACGGCCGGTGAGGCAAAGACACCGGTGAGCAGCGCTCCGACCGTTCCGCCGACGCCGTGAATCCCGACCACATCGAGCGAATCGTCATAGCCCAGACGGCTCTTGAGATTACAGGCGAAGAAGCACAATACCCCGGCGATCGCCCCGATGACGAGCGCGGCCAGGGGAGTCACGAAGCCCGCTCCCGGCGTAATGCCGACCAAGCCGGCCACCGCGCCGCTGGCCGCACCCAGCACGGTCGGCTTGCCCCGAACCGCCCACTCGGTGAACATCCAGCCCAGGGTTGCGGCCGCCGCAGCGGTATTGGTCGCCACAAAAGCGCTGGTGGCAATGGCGTCGGCGGCCAGGGCGCTGCCGGCATTAAAACCGAACCAGCCGACCCACAGCAGGGCCGCTCCGATGACGGTGAAGGGCAGATTGTGGGGCGGCATCGGCTCCTGGGGATAGCCGCGCCGTTTGCCCAGGACGATGGCTGCGGCCAGCGCCGAAATGCCCGAGCTGATGTGGACCACCGTTCCTCCGGCAAAGTCCAGGGCACCCATGGCGCCGATCCAGCCGCCGCCCCACACCCAGTGAGCCAGGGGGTCGTACACAAAGGTGGCCCACAGGACTATGAAGACCAGGAAACCGCTGAACTTCATGCGGTCGGCAACCGCCCCGGTGATGAGCGCCGGGGTGATGATGGCAAACATGCCCTGGAAGATCATGAATGCCTGGTGGGGAACGGTCGGGGCGTAATCGCTCGGCTCGCCGCCGACCCCGACCAGCCCCAGCCAGTCCAGACCGCCGATGAGACTGCCGATATCCGGCCCGAAGGCCAAGGTATAGCCCCACAATACCCACTGGACGCTCATCACGGCCATCAGGATGAAACTCTGCATAATGGTTGACAGGCTGTTCTTGCGACGGACGAGGCCCCCATAGAACAGGGCCAAGCCCGGGGCGGTCATCATCAGGACGATGGCCGAAGAGGTCAGCAGCCAGGTGGTGTCTCCGCTGTCAATCGATGCCGTCTCCTGGGCCAAAGCCTGAGCTGGACCGTACATCACAAGACCGAGACTGCCTGCCAATCCCAAGCCGAACCGTCTTGCCAACCGTCTTGCCAAATACCTTCCGATACTCCTGCTGCGCGTCATGTCCTCTCTCCTTCCAGAGCGAAAATACAGGCGCTCGTGGTCAACACGGCGACCGGGCCCCTCCCTAACCTCAGCAAAGTGGGTGCCAGACTGGACGAGACGATCCGGCAAGGAAACTGTCGCATTTTTTCCCCAAGCCAGGATTCTTCTGGGCAAATGATAGGCATTGCTGACTTTTTAGGCAAACGATGGGCGAGGCGCCGGTTTTCAGCGTGGGGACCAGAAGGCGATGTGGCCGTCGGCCACGACCTGGGGGATGGCTCGTGCTTTTGCTTCCACCACATACACCCGGGGATGGCGGATACCGAGGAGAGGGTGGGCGTCTGAGCCGGCGCTGCCGGCAAAGACGAACCGCTGGCTATCGGGCGACCAGAGCCGATGCGACAGGGCATACTGATCGAAGTAGCGGAACACCTGGTTCAGCGTCCGAGACGGGGCAAAGTCAACGACCTCGCTCGTCTGTCCGCTGGCCACGCTGACAACCACCCAGGTGCTGAGCCGGCTGCCGGGGCGGCGCCGGGCGTACACGATCCGTTTCCCGTCCGGCGACCAGAAATAGGCGACGAAAGGCTCTGTGACCAAGCGGCGGATCTGGCCGCTGGCAATGTCGATGAGCCGCAGTTCTTCGAACACCGCTCCCCCCGGCAGTGAGGTCGTGGCCACCGCCACCAGCGTCTGGGTTGGAGACCAGCCGATAGCGATGCGTTGCGAGACGCTGGCAAACGGCTTGGGACTGCCGCCGTCGGCCGGAGCGATCATGAGCGAGACCGGCCGCTGTCGGTCATCGCCGTAAGCCATCCACTGGCTGTCGAAAGACCACGACGGCGCGCCAAAAGACGCCGGGCTGTGGGACACGGTTTTGCGTTGGCCGCTCTCAATATCGAGCAGGCCGACCGCATGGCCGCCGGGCTGCTCAGTCTGGCCGCTCGGGCCGTGGTGGACCAGGAGTGCCGCCGCATCCGCGCGCCAGTCAAAATAGAACGGTGCGCCCCGGGCGATCATGGTGGGCGCCTGCCAGCCCACAGCGGGCCACAGATCCAGGGATAAGGTGTCGGCCCGGTTGCGCAACACCGCCAGCTGGTGTCCGTTGGGAGCCCAGTAGGCGTAGATGGGCCGCAGCCCGGGCTCGGTGTAGGCGTTGAGCACCCGTGAGCTGGCCACGTCGAAAATATACAGCTCTCCGGTCTGGCCGTGCTCGTCGAGGACGATCCGAAAACAGGCCAGCCGTTCTCCCCGGGGTGACCACAGCGGCCAGCTATACGCCGCCCGACTCGCCGGTCGGGACTGGGCAGGGGAGACGGAGAAGGAAGACGGGACAGCGCCCGAGACGGGCTGCAACAGCTCGCCGGAGGCCAGCTGCCGGCGGTCGGTGCCGTCCGGCCTGATCGTATACAGGTCTCCGGTATGATGGATGTAGGCGATCCGATCCGGCTCGGCCGTGGCGTGTCTACCTGGCACGGACAGGAGAGCGACGAAGAGGGCGACACACAGACCCTGGCGAAATGTCGAATGATCAGGCATGCAAACCCTCCCTGTCAGGCTGCAATCCGGCCCCCAGGGTACCAAAGTTATGGCCGGCGAGGAACCGGAGGACGGAGCGCGGGGTGGCGATTGACAGGCCCAGTCTCAGTCTCTATGATCGCCGGGTGAAACGCAGAGAGAGGAAGGACTCCCTCTCTTTTTTTGTCGTCTCCTGACCGAGCGGTTAGTAGCAGCAGCATGAAATCCGGGGGGAGAGCAGGCTGCTGTCTCCCGTCTTGTTGGGAAGGAACAGGCGGCTCAAAAAACGACCCATAACGGCTGCCTCAAAAACGCCGGAGGATGGTTTTGGGGTGAGCGCGGCTGATAGCGTATGGAGAGGTGTTGCATGATTATTCGGTCCAAGACAATCCAGCTTGACACCCGAACCCAGGTCCAGCTGTTCGATCTGACCCAACAGGTCAAGGAGTTTGTGGCTGAGAGTGGGGTAAGCAATGGTATGGGGGTGGTGTCCACCCTGCATACCACGACCGGTGTCTTTTATACCGAGACCCAGGATGCTCTGTGGGATGACGTGGATGCTTTCCTGCGTCGGGTGGTGACCGACAAGACGGGTTACAAGCATAACGATCCGATGCTGTCCGATTGCGAGCGCAAGAACGCGGCCGCCCACCTGCGGGCCATCATGCTGGGCGGCTCATTGGCCCTGCAGGTGGAAAACGGAGAGTTGGTGTTGGGCCAGTTTCAGCGTATTGTTTTCGCCGAACTCGACGGTCCCCGTCCCCGCTCGGTTCGCATGCAGTTTATGGGGATTGGTGACGCGCCCCAGCTTCCTCTGAGCCGTGGACAACAGTTCGATCAACAGAGCGGGGCCGGCGAGAATGGCGAGGCGCCGCTCTGAGCAGGTGAGGGACGGTGATGAGAAAGCTGGCCGTACTGGGCTCAACCGGTTCTATCGGCGTGACAACCCTCGCCGTTGCCGAACGGTTTCCTGAGCAGTTTCAGGTGGTGGCACTGGCCGCAGGCCGGAATGTGGCCAAACTGGTGGAGCAGGTGCGGCGTTTTCAGCCCGATCTGGTGTCCCTGGCCACTGAAGATGACGCACGCGCGTTGAAAGACCAGCTGCCCCAGTTTGGCGGCACGGTCCTGTGCGGGGCGGAAGGACTGCTGGCGACGGCCACCCATCCCGAGGCCGACATGCTGATGGCCGCCCTGGTCGGAGCTGTCGGACTCCCGCCGACCCTGGCCGGTATACGGGCCGGCAAAACCATTGCGCTGGCCAACAAAGAAGCCCTGGTCATTGCCGGCGAGTTGATGACGCGCGAGGCAAAGCGGTCCGGCGTAAGCCTGCTGCCGGTGGATAGCGAGCACAACGCGATTTTCCAGGCCCTCCAGGGGCAGACCCGCGAGCGGGTCAAGCGCATTCTGCTGACCGCCTCGGGCGGTCCCTTCCGACAACGTCCGACTGCCGAGCTGGCCGACGTGAGTGTCGAAGAGGCGCTCCAGCATCCGACCTGGAAGATGGGCAACAAGATCACGATCGACTCGGCGACCCTGATGAATAAAGGGCTTGAGGTAATTGAGGCGCGCTGGCTGTTTGATCTGCCGCCGGAACAGGTGTCGGTGATCGTCCATCCGCAGAGCATTGTCCATTCGATGGTCGAATATATGGACGGCTCGGTACTGGCCCAGCTCGGGATTCCCGATATGGCCGTCCCGATTTCGTATATCTTGGCTTATCCTGACCGCCTGCCGCTCAAACACTTGCCCAGTTTGGATCTGACTGCGGTGGCGCAACTCGAATTTTTTGCCCCCGATTTTGACAAATTCCCGTGCCTGGGCTTGGCCTATGCGGCTCTGCGGCAGGGGGGGACGTGTCCGGCCGTGCTGAATGCGGCCAATGAGGTGACGGTTGAGCACTTCCTGAACGGGCAGCTGCGCTTCCCCGATATTGCCGCGCTCAATGAGCGGGTGTTGGACGCCCACACGCCTGCTCCGGTGACCGACCTCGACAGCCTGCTCGAAGCCGACAGCTGGGCGCGTACCCAGGCCCGGCAGCTGATCACGCGCTTACAGCCCGGGGCGGCGGCGTAAGCGAGCCGGTCTGAAGACACACGCGTATTGAGACGATCCCGAAGGCCCACGGTGAGTCAGACCCCGCCCCGATCCGAGGAATACGATCCTTTTAGCCCGTCTCGCCCTGTCTCTTCCCTTGCCGAAGCGTATGCCTACTGCCGCCGGGTGACCCGCCAGAGTTCCTCAAACTTCTATTACGCGTTTCGTCTGCTGTCCAAGGAACGCCGCAACGCCTTGTACGCGACCTATGCCTTCTGTCGGTTCATGGACGATATCACCGATCAGCCCGCCGCACCGACGGGCGCGACGCGGCGTGGCGGCCGTGCCGCCGAAACCGCGCCCGAGACACGCGACAGTCGGACCCAGACCCTAGCCCGGCTGCTCAACCTGTGGCGGGAAGAGCTGGACTATTGCTACACCCAGAAACCCCGCCATCCCATCTCCCACGCGCTGGCCGATGCGATCCAGCGCTTTCCCATTCAGCGTCAGCACCTGGCTGGAATTATCGACGGCGTGGAGATGGATTTGCACCGCACACGCTACCAGACCTTCGATGAGCTGCGTGACTACTGCTACCATGTGGCCTGCCTGGTGGGACTGATCTGCATTGAGATCTTTGGCTACCGCAATCCTCAGACCCCCGACTACGCCGTGAACCTGGGTCTGGCGCTCCAGCTGACGAATATCCTGCGTGACGTGGGCGAGGACGCCGAACGGGGGCGGATTTATCTGCCGGCCGAGGACATCGTCGCCCACGGCTACAGCGAACAGGAATTGTGCGCCGGGGTGTACAACGAGGCCTTTGTCCGGCTGATGGGTTTTGAGCAGGAGCGAGCCCGAGAGTACTATCGGCGGGCCGCAGCCACGCTGGCCGAAGAAGACCGGCGCAGCCTGGCGGCGGCAGAAGCCATGCACTTCATCTACCGCCGCCTGCTCGACGAGATCGTGGCCCAGAAGTTTCGGGTCTTCGGTCGGCGTATCAGCCTCAGCAGCTGGTATAAGATCGGGCTCGCCGCATCCGCCTGGCGGCGGGGACGGCTCGGCTGGTGAAACACCGGTCGGCGTCTAGGCCACCGCCCGAAGTTTCTTGCCGCGTGCCCTGCTCGGGCGCTCGTGATCGGGAATGAAATCGGCGATATTGGTCTTGCCGTAGCGCGAGCCCGGAAACAGCGATTTGATGGCGAACGCTACCTGGCCCAGCAGACGCTTGACGCCGGTCGTTTTCTCCGCATCGCTGATGGGATCGAGCCGCACGACGGCCCCGTTGGCCTTCTTGTTGACCTGGAAAAAGAACTGTTGTTTTTTCCCCGGCTCAATAACGAGCGCTTCGAGGAGCAGTTTGCTGCAATCGGTATTGGTGTAGTACTCGCTGACCCGCTTGATGCCCTCCGGGTCTCGGAGAAACATTTCTGGCCGGCGGATGATGATTTGGCGGAGGTCAACCGCTCCCAGGATGGTGACGTGTGGCATCAACCCTCTCCTTACGCTGACAGGCTGGCCGCAGAGTGCTCAGTCCCCAATCCTCTTTGGCGTGTGGCGTCTTCCCAGGTCATGGGATGAAGACGATGCGCGTGTCTGCCCTCCACAGACTCCCCTGTTGACGGTCCCACTCTAGCCGCGCCGCACCAGCCGGTCAAGCCGGTGACGTATGGCTCAGCCGGCGGCCGGGCCGATTTGCCGGCCGCCACTTTACAGGTCCCGAGGCGAGGGTGTATAAGCACACACAAGCTGGCTGGTGAGCCCGCTCGGTCCGACCACCGAACATCTCAGATTGTGAAGGAGCGCCAGTATGTTTTCCGTTCCCCCCCCAAGCCCGCCGGATCATACCAGCCCATACATTACCTCGATAGAAGACGCGATCGAAGAAATCCGGGCCGGTCGGATGATTATTCTGATGGATGACGAAGATCGGGAAAATGAGGGCGATCTGTGTATGGCGGCCGAGGCCGTCACCCCCGAGGCGATTAACTTCATGGCCAAATACGGCCGGGGCCTGATCTGCATGCCGATGGCCGAGGAGCAGACCGATGCGCTGGGCCTGTCCATGATGGTGGACAAGAACACGGCTCCGCTGGGGACCGCCTTTACCGTCTCCTTTGACGCCAAAAACGGTGTCGGACGTGGGATTTCGGCCGAGGATCGGGCGGTGACTATCTTAGCCGCAACGCGGGACGGTGCGCGGTCTGAAGACTTTGTCATGCCCGGCCACGTTTTTCCCCTGCGCGCCCGTCGGGGGGGCGTGCTGGTGCGGACCGGTCAGACCGAGGGGGCGGTCGATTTGTCCCGTCTGGCCGGTTTCAAGCCCCTGGGCGTCATCTGTGAGATCATGCGTGATGACGGCACCATGGCCCGCCTACCCGACCTGGAAGAATTCGCGGCGACGCATAATCTGAAAATCGCAACGATTGCCGACCTGATCCAGTATCGGTTGCGTCACGACTCTCTCGTCCATCACGTGGACGAGGCCCGCCTGCCAACGCGCTCGGGGGGAGATTTTGCCGCCCACGTGTATACCAGCGATGTTGATGATCAGGAGCACCTGGTGCTGGTCAAGGGCGAGATTTCACCCGAGGAGCCGGTCTTGGTCCGAGCCCATACCGAATATGTGTTTGGCGATGTCTTTGGCTATAGCGCGGCCAATACCAGCGCGCTGATCAGACGCTCAATGGAACTGATTGAAGCCGAGGGCAAAGGGGTGATTCTGTATCTCAGACAGGAGGGACAGGGGGCACAGCTGCTGCGTGAAAAAGCGTCGCCGAGGAAACGCGGCAGTGCGGCCCGCGAGGCTGTCGTCTCCGGACCGGGCTCGCAGCCGAACGATTTTCGCGATTACGGGATCGGGGCGCAAATCCTGCGCAGCCTTGGCGTCCGCAAGATGCGTTTGCTGACCAATTCGCCACGACGCCTGGTGAGTCTCCCCGGCTACGGTCTGGAGATTGTGGAATGTGTTCCGCTGAATAAGGCGACCCCCCAGACCCCGGCCAAGACCAAAAAGAAGTCGGTCCGCTCGCGCCAGACCCGGGCTTCCGCATAGGCGGCCTTGCAGGAGGGCGTCGGGAAGGACAGCATGGACAGCGCCGATGGCTTAGTCAGGACAACCGCAGCCGGGCGGGCAATCCGAGCCGTGGCGGCCGTCACCACCCAGTTGGTGGATGAGGCGCGTCGGCGTCACCGCACAGCCCCGACCGCCAGCGCCGCTCTGGGTCGCACAATGACGGCTGGCCTGCTGCTGGGCAGTCTGTTGCGAGAGGACGAGACGATCTCCTTGCAGTTTGTCGGCAAGGGGCCGTTGCGCGGAATTTTTGTTGACGCCAACGCCCGCGGCGACGTGCGCGGCTTTGTGTATCACCCGCGGACGCATCTGCCCTCCCGCAACGGCAAGCTCGATGTCGGCGGGGCGGTCGGCAGCGGGACCTTTGTGGTCATGCGCTCTCAGCCGTGGCTGACCGCCCCCCACCGCAGCATTCTGCCCATCGTGTCGGGAGAGATCGGCCAGGATGTCGCCCACTATCTGCTGAATTCGGAACAAATCCCCTCGGCAGTCAGCCTCGGCGTGTTTGTCCAGCCCGACGAGAGCGTGAGCGCGGCGGGTGGCTTTGTGATTCAGGCCATGCCCGGGGCGCCCGACGATCTCATCAGGCAGCTCGAAAACACGGTTGCGAAGACCCGACCGGTCAGCGACATGGTGCGCCGTGGCGCCACTGCCCACGACATCCTGCACGAGGTGGTGGGTGCGTTCAGCCCGTCGGTAATCGAGGAACAGATAGTGCGTTTTGTGTGTCGGTGCAGTCGGGATCGCGTCCTGGGCGCGCTGGTCGCTCTGGGTCGGGACGAGGTCCAGGACCTGCTCGACACACAGGGCGTGGCCCAGGTCACCTGCGAGTTTTGTAACACCCGGTTCACGCTTGAGCGGACCGAGTTGGAAGCGCTGATCGAAGGCTGAGCACCGGCTGGGCCGTCCTGAATCCTCCCGTCTGCCTAGCCCATCATCGCCGCACCAAGAGTGAAAATCGGCAGGTACATGGCAACGACCAGGCCGCCGATAACGAGCCCCAGGAAGACGATGACCACGGGTTCGAGCAGCGCGCTGAGGTTGGCCACCGTCGCGTCTACCTCTTGTTCGTAGAAGTCGGCAATCTTCTCCAGCATGCGGTCAAGCGCGCCGGTCTGCTCGCCGACCTCAATCATGTGGGAGACCATGGGCGGAAAGACTTGGCTTGCGGCCAGCGGTTCGGACAGGGCTTTGCCCTGACGAATGGCGTGGTGGGCGGCCAGCACGGCTCGCTCAACAACGGTGTTGCCCGCGCTGCTGCCGGTCACCAGTAGCGCTTCGGGCAGTGGTACGCCGGACGACAGCAGGGTGGCCAGGGTCCGGGTGAAGCGGGCGACAGCCGCTTTGCGAATGAGCGGACCAAAGAGGGGGAAGCGCAGTACGCCACGGTCAATGACGGAGCGTCCGGCTTGGGTGCGATACAGGCTGCGCAGGCCAAGGATGAGTCCGACCAGCAGAATGAGCAACTGGGAAATGTAGGTCTGCAGAAAATCGCTGAGCTGAATCGCGAGCTGGGTCGGGAGCGGCAGGGCCTGACCGAAGCTGGCAAACATGCGGGCAAAAACCGGAACCACAAAGATGAGCAACACCGCGCTGACCGCCATGGCCACGGTGATAATACTCAGCGGATAGATCAGGGCGCCGGTCAGGCTGCTCTTGAGGCGGAGCGCCTTTTCCAGAGAGCCGGCCAGGCGGGTCAGAATGGTATCCAGGATGCCGCCGACCTCCCCGGCCGAGACCATACTGGTGTACAGATCGGTGAAGATTTTGGGGTGCTTGGCCATTGCCTCGGCCAGCGGCGTGCCGTTTGCAACGTCGTGGCGAACCTGTCTGAGAATGTCCTGCAAGGCGGTGTTGTCTGTCTGTCGGGCGACGATGTCGAGCCCGCGTATGAGAGGCAGGCCGGCGTCAATCATGGTGGCAAATTGCCGGGTGAAAACGACCAGGTCTTTTTGACGGACTTTGTGTCCTAGGCCGGGAATGGAGAGTCCCGCTCCAAACCGCGGCCGCTTGGGGCGTATGGTCTGGTCCAGCGGTCGGATGCGCTCGGCCCGCAGCCGCGACCTGACCACAGCCGGGCTCGCCGCGTCCATTTCACCCGTCAGCCGTTCGCCCCGGGGGCCGACCCCCTGCCAACGAAAGATCGGCATACCGATTCCTCACTTCAGGCGGTCTGTCGCAGAGCGCGTTGCAGAGCCCGGTCCATCACCTCCAGGGGGGCGGGACGGCCTGTCCACAGGGAAAAAGCAAGCGTGCCCTGATGTAGCAGCATCCGTCGTCCGTCCATCACCGGCCGCCCGGCCGCCCGGGCGTGTCTGAGGAAAGGCGTCCGGTCGGGGCGATACAGGAGATCGTAGAACAGGCAGCTGGCCTGGGTTGCGGTGTAGGCCAGGGGAAGAAATTCGTCGTCGTGGAGGCCAACCGCGCTTGCGTTGATGACCAGCCCGGCCCCGGACACAACGGTCGGGTCGCGCAGGGCGTCGAGCGGTAAAGCCTCAAGCCGGGTTTCACCCGTCCGACGGTAGGTACGGACGAGTTTGCGCGCGTTGGCCTGGGTGCGGTTGACAATCCTGACCACGGCACACCGCGCCCGGATGAGAGACACCAGGACGGCCCGGGCTGAACCGCCCGCGCCGATCAGAACGACCTCAATGCCGCGTGGAGCGAGCTTGGCCTCTTGCAGCGAGTTCAAAAAACCGCGGCCGTCCGTATTGTCACCAAACAGCTGGCCGTCCTGATTCACGACCGTATTCACCGCGCCGCACAGCTCGGCTTCGGGACTGAGGCCGTCGAGGCAGCGGACGATACGCTCTTTATGCGGAACGGTGACGTTCAGGCCGAGAAGACCCAGGGCGCGCACACCGTGCACGGCTTTGACCAGATCGGCCGGACGCACGTGAAACGGGAGATACACATACGGCAGCCCCAGGGCCTGAAAGGCCGCATTGTGCATGGCCGGCGAACGGGTGTGGGCAATCGGGTCGCCGAAGATCCCGACCGTCCGGGTGTGTCCGTCAATCGTGTGGCGTGCCATGCCCTGCAGCCCGAACCGCCCTACTTGGCCGCAGGCTGGGCCGTCTCCCGACGGGTTCGCAGTGCTGGACGGACCGGTGCGGGTGGGTTATGGAGCACGGCGTGGGCTGCGGCCAGGCGCGCAATCGGCACCCGGTAGGGCGAGCACGAGACGTAGTCGAGGCCGACGCGGTGACAGAAATCAACCGAGGCCGGATCGCCGCCGTGTTCGCCGCACACCCCGATCTTGAGGTCGGCCTTAGCCATCCGACCGCGCTCGACGGCCAGCTCGACCAACGAGCCAACCCCCTCTTCATCCAGCGAGACAAACGGATCCTGGGCAAAAATGCCCTGGCTGACATAGTCGGGCAGAAACTTGCCCGCGTCATCGCGGCTTAAACCGAGCGTCATCTGGGTCAGGTCATTCGTCCCAAAGGAAAAGAAGTCGGCCGCCAGCGCAATCCGGTCGGCTCTCAGGGCGGCTCGGGGAACCTCGATCATCGTGCCGATCGAGTACGGAATCTTGAGGCCGTGGCTGGCCGTGACGCTCAGGCACACCTGCTCAATCCGGGCGCGCAGAATTTCCAGCTCTTTTTGAAAGCCGACCAGCGGCACCATGATTTCCGGGAATACCTCGACGTTTTGCCGGGCCAGTTCGCAGGCGGCCTCCATGATCGCCCGGGTTTGGGTCTCATAGATCTCGGGAAAGGTCACGCCCAGACGACAGCCCCGGTGCCCAAGCATCGGGTTGAGTTCGTGCAAGACGTTACGCTTGACCCGCAGGCGCTCGGCCGACACGTCCATTTTTTTGGCCAGATCGGCGATCTCTTCCTTGGTGGTGGGCAAAAATTCGTGGAGGGGAGGGTCGAACAGGCGGATCGTCACCGGCAGGCCGGCCATGGCCCGCAAAATACCGATGAAATCCGCTTTCTGCATCGGCATGATTTTATTCAGGGCGCGGACACGTCCGGCGGTATTCTCGGCCAGGATCATCTCGCGCACGGCGTCGATCCGGTCGCCCTCAAAGAACATGTGTTCGGTCCGGCACAGACCAATACCCTCAGCCCCAAAGGCGCGGGCCGTCTGGGCGTCGGCCGGTGTATCGGCATTGGCCCTGACCTGCAGCCGCCGTCGCCGGTCGGCCCAGGCCATCAGCGCCTGGTAGGCCGGGCTTTCAATTTGCGGTGCGCTGGTGGGGACCTGACCCCGAAAGACCTCGCCGGTTGACCCGTCGAGGGTGATGAACTCGCCGGCGTGGACGACCAGCTGTCTGGCCGGAATACGGAATTCCTGGCGCTCGTAGTCGATTTCAAGCGCCTCGCAGCCGACAATCGCGCATTTTCCCATGCCGCGACTGACCAGGGCGGCGTGCGAGCTGGCGCCGCCGCGGGCGGTCAGGATGCCCTCGGCGGCGTGCATGCCGTTGATGTCTTCGGGCGAGGTTTCCAGCCGGACCAGGATCGTTTTGCGACTGGCTCCGGCGGCCGCTTCGGCGTCTTCGGCGGAAAACACCACCTCGCCGCTGACCGCGCCGGGCGAGGCCGGCAGCCCCCGGGCCAGCAGCTTCCTGGGCGCATCCGCAGCCAGGGTTGGGTGGAGCAACTGGTCGAGCTGGGTCGGGGCGACGCGCAGAATCGCGGTAGCCTCGTCTATCCGTCCCTCATAGACCATGTCGGCCGCAATCTGCACCGCCGCGGCGGCCGTCCGCTTCCCGGCCCGCGTTTGCAGCAGCCATAACGTGCCGCGTTCTGCGGTGAACTCGATATCCTGGGCGTCGGTGTAGTGGGTTTCGAGAACCCCGGCCACCTCCCGGAGCTGGGAGAAACACTCCGGCATCTGTTCTTCGAGAGACGGGTACGCGGTTTTGCGTTCCTCTTCGGAACGTCCCTCGCGTTGGGCGCGCTGGCGTGACGCGGCCAGGGTGATCTGCTGCGGAGTACGGATACCGGCGACCACATCTTCGCCCTGAGCGTTCAGCAGAAAATCGCCGTTCAACTCGTTTTTGCCGGTCGATAAATCCCGGGTAAAGGCGACCCCAGTGGCGCAGTCCTCGCCCAGATTGCCAAAGACCATGGCCTGGACCGTGACGGCCGTGCCCCACTCGCTGGGAATATTCTCGATCCGACGATACGTCACCGCCCGGGGATTGTTCCACGAGCCGAACACCGCCCCGATCGCTCCCCACAGCTGGTCGTGCGGATCTTCGGGGAAGGTGACATCAAGCCGGTCGCGGATCAGATTCTTGAATGCAATGACAAGCTCCTGGAGATCCTGGGCGTCGAGGTCCGTATCGTTTTCCACCCCTTTGTCGGCTTTTTTCTGCTCCAGCAGCTGCTCAAAGGGATCGACCGCAGTCTGGGTTTCGGGTTTGAGCCCCAGCACCACATCACCGTACATCTGCACGAAGCGCCGATAACAATCGTAGGCAAAGCGCGTATCGCCGGACTGCCGAATCAGGCCCTGGACCGTGGTGTCGTTGAGTCCGAGATTCAACACCGTGTCCATCATGCCCGGCATGGACACGCGCGCTCCAGACCGGACGGACAACAACAGGGGCCGCTTAGCGTCGCCAAAACGGCGCTTGATGATTCGCTCAATGCGCTTGAGGCCGGTTCGGACCTGATTGGGCAGCTCTTCGGGATAGGTGCGTCCGTGTCCGTAATAGTAGGAGCACACCTCGGTGGTAATCGTGAGACCGGGTGGGACGGGCAAGCCTAATCCGGCGATCTCGGCCAGATTGGCCCCTTTCCCGCCCAGCAGCCAGTTGAGGCTGGCTTTGCCGTCGGCCTTGCCACCCCCAAACGAATACACATAGCGCTTCTCGCGGGGTTTTTTTATCCTGCCGTTCGGCCTCGGAGTGTCCATGCCGGTCTCCTGCTCTACTCGCGATACGCTCGGCGACGTGTGGTGCCGTTCCGGTACCGCCTGGAGCGACTTTGTCAAGAGAACAAGCAAACAGCCTAGCATCCGGCCTGGGGAGGGTCAATTTCTGGGCGGCTCGGATGCACTGGCTTCAGGGCGCATGCCCCACGCTCCCACCTGATCCAGAAAAGCGAGTGATTTCAGCGGTCTGGTCAGGTGTTGGGACAACAGGCGGGTGACCAGCGCCGGCACTTCCTGCCTGGTCCGTGGCGATATCCCGGCCGGCGGATCGTGATACGCCCGTAAGACGGCGACGGTTTCCGGAGACAGCCGCAACAGCGTGCCGCCCTGACCATGACAGCCCGGACACAGCAGCCCGCCCAGCTGGGAAGACAGGGCGATGCCCGCGCCGTCTTGAGCCTGTTCGGCCAGGCTTGCTCCACACCGCTGACAGGTGCTGAAGTCGGGCGCATAACCAACCTGGCGCAGGATTTGCAGGGCGAACAGCGGGGCGAACAGCGGCGACAGCTCGGACCGGACTTCGAGGGTGCCGAGCCCGCTCAGCACGAGCTGATACAGATCCTGTCCGGCCTCACGTCCGGCGGTCATCACATCCGCCAACTCGACAATATAGTTGGCCAGGGCAAACCGCTCCAGGTCATCGCTCGGACGCCGAAACGCCTGTATCAGTTCGGCGCCCAGGAGGAACAGCAGCTCCTCGCTGCGACTCGGCCGAACGCGCAGCTGAATATGGCTGAACGGCTCCAGCACATTGACGAAGCGGCGTCGTGAGCGTTTTGCGCCTTTAGCGATGGCGCTGATCTTCCCCCAATCCCGCGACAGACAGGTCACAATTTTGTCCGATTCGGCGTGGGCACGCGTTCGGAGGACGATAGCTGGGCTGCGCTCTTCTCTCATTGTAGCCCATCTTGCTCAATCATCCGCTTGACAGTCCGCAGGCGGGTTCTTAGTTTTTCTGGACACATGATTCACACGCTTCTTTCGAGCGTATCCTACACCATATACGAGGCGCAGCATGCAGAAAACCGACCACGACGAGAGTGAAGTGGCTGTGGAAGACAAGGACGGACAGCAGCACGCCGAGGAGGCTGAGGAGGCGGCCCAACAGGCACCATCGCCTGATGCGGCTCAAACAGAGGCCGAGGCCCAGCAGGCTGACCCGGCCGCAGCCGACGACCGCGCCGCACTCCAGACCGAATTTCAGGCCGAACTCGGTCAGAAAGAGGCTGAAGCCAGGGCAAACTACGAGCTTTTTCTGCGTGAGCGGGCCGAACTGGAGAATTTCAAACGCCGTATGCAACGGGACAAGTCTGAGGCCCTGCGATTCGCCAACGAGCCGCTGGTCCGGGACTTGCTGCCGGTAGTGGATAACCTGGAACGGGCCATTGTCCACGCTCAGGAGGGCGGCAACGGCCAGCCCTTGATTGAGGGCGTACAGCTGGTCTTGCGCGCGTTTCTGGATGTTCTGGAAAAGCACGGCGTGACGCGGGTGAGCGCCACCGGCGAGCCCTTTGATCCGACCCGACATGAGGCCGTGGCCCAGGTCGAAACCGAGGACCTGCCCCCGAATAGCGTGGCCGAGGAGCATACGCCGGGCTACAGCCTGCACGACCGTCTGCTGCGGGCCTCCATGGTCAGCGTATCAAAAGCCCCGGTCGCGGCAGCGGATATCGAAAATGGGCCAGACGCTGCCGACAAAAAATCTGAGGACTGACGGTTGCCAAGCCGTGAGGGGGTGATTAACTAAGCTCTGGAGGGGTAGCTGGGAGGCTGAGGTTTTTTCGTAAGGAGACGAGGCATGGCAAAGGTAATTGGCATCGACTTAGGAACGACAAACTCGGTCGTCGCGGTCATGGAAGGCGGCGAACCGACGGTGATCACCAATGCCGAGGGGAGCCGCATCACGCCTTCGGTAGCCGCTTTCACCGATAGCGGAGAGCGCCTCGTCGGGCAGATCGCCAGACGCCAGGCTATCACCAATCCCGAAAATACGATCTTCTCGATCAAACGCCTGATGGGCAATCGCTACCAGGACCCGATGGTCACCAAAGCCAGAGAGGTGCTGCCCTACCACGTGACCGAGTCGGACGGCGACGCCTGGGTCGAAATCCGGGACAAGAACTACAGCCCGCCGGAAGTCTCGGCCTTTATCTTGCAGAAGATGAAGCAGACGGCTGAGGACTACTTGGGCGAGAGCGTGACCGAGGCCGTCATCACTGTTCCGGCCTATTTCAATGACTCCCAACGCCAGGCCACAAAAGACGCCGGACGGATTGCCGGACTGGACGTCAAACGCATCATCAACGAGCCGACCGCAGCTTCGCTGGCCTATGGTCTGGACAAGAAGACCGACGAAAAAATTGCGGTGTTTGACCTGGGTGGCGGGACGTTTGACATCTCCATCCTGGAGGTCGGTGACGGCGTGTTTGAGGTCAAATCGACCAACGGCGACACCTTTCTGGGCGGCGACGATTTTGACCAGCGGATCATCGATTATCTGGCCGACGAATTCAGGAAGGATCAGGGCGTGGATCTGCGCGACGACCGCATGGCGCTCCAGCGGCTCAAAGAGGCGGCCGAAAAGGCCAAGTGCGAGCTGTCGTCGTCCATGGAGACGGAGGTCAACCTGCCGTTTATCACGGCCGACCAGAGCGGTCCCAAGCATCTGACGATGAAGCTGTCTCGGGCCAAGCTCGAAGCCCTGTGCGCCGACCTGCTCGACCGGCTTGAGGCGCCGTGTTTGACTGCGCTGAAGGACTCCGGCCTGTCCGCCAGCCAGATCAAGGAGGTGGTCCTGGTCGGCGGCATGACCCGCATGCCGGCCGTTCAGGAGCGGGTCAAGAAAATCTTTGGCAAAGACCCCCACAAGGGGGTCAACCCTGACGAGGTGGTGGCCATCGGCGCCGCGATTCAGGGCGCGGTCCTGACCGGCGATGTCAAAGACGTGCTCCTGCTCGACGTGACCCCGCTGTCGCTGGGCATTGAGACGCTGGGCGGTGTGTTCACCCGGCTGATCGAGAAGAATACCACCATCCCGACCAAAAAGAGCCAGGTGTTCTCGACTGCGGCCGACAGTCAGACGGCGGTGACCATCCGCGTCCACCAGGGCGAACGGGAGATGGCCAACGCCAACAAACTGCTGGGCCAGTTCGATCTGGTCGGGATTCCGCCCGCCCCGCGCGGCATACCCCAGGTTGAGGTCATGTTTGATATTGACGCCAACGGCATCGTCCACGTCAACGCCAAAGATCTCGGCACCGGCAAGGAGCAGTCGATCCAGATCACGGCCTCGAGCGGCCTGTCCGAGGACGAAATCCAGCAGATGGTCAAAGACGCCGAAACGCACGCCGACGAGGATAAACAGCGCCGCGAGCGAATCGAGGCTCGCAACCAGCTCGACTCGCTGATCTACTCCACTGAAAAGTCGCTCGCCGACCATCGGGACGATGTTGACGCCGAGGCCGCGAAAAACATCGACGTGGCCCTGGAAAAGGCCAAACAGGTCTTGGACGGCGACGATCTTGAGGCCCTCAAGGCCGCGACCGAAGAGCTGACCCAAGCCTCCCATAAGCTGGCCGAGGCGATGTATGCCCGGGCGGCCAAGGAACAGCAGCAGGCCAATGCGCAGGACGGCACGGCCGGATCGGACGGGCCCCAGGCGGGCGCGGGTGGCGGAGGCCAGACAAAAGACCGGGACAATATCGTGGACGCGGACTTCGAAGAGGTCAAATAAACGGCGGCGGACAACGCGAACAAACCGTGCCTGTACGGGCCCCCACTCCGCCGCGATAGGAGGAGTGGGGGCTTTTTATTGAACGGGCAGAGGACGGGGTATGGCATCGAAAGCCGACTATTATGAACTGCTCGGGGTCAGTCGGGATGCGGGGGCGGACGACATCAAGAAGGCCTACCGCAAAGCCGCCCTACAGTACCACCCGGATCGCAACCCCGGAGATAAAGCCGCCGAGGAGAAGTTCAAGGAACTCTCGGAAGCCTACCAGGTCTTGAGCGATGGTGAGAAGCGCGTCCAGTATGATCGCTATGGGCACGCCGCGTTTGAGCAGGCCGGGATGGGGGGCGGCGGCTTCGATTTCAGCGGAAATTTCGAAGATATTTTCGGCGATATTTTTGGCGACTTCTTTGGCACGGGTGGTCGTGGCGGGCGGAGTCGTGCCCGTCGCGGGCAAGACCTGAGCTACAGTCTTGAGATTTCTTTTGAGGAAGCCGCTTTTGGGGCGGAAAAAACCATCTCCATCCCCCGCACCAGCGTCTGTCAGCCGTGCGGGGGGAGCGGGGCCAAACCGGGCACCCGTCCGGCGACCTGTTCGGGCTGTCACGGGACCGGCCAGGTTCGCTTTCAACAGGGCTTCTTCACCATTGCCCGGACGTGTAATCAGTGCGGCGGGCAGGGCTCGGTGGTGACCGATCCCTGTCCGACTTGTCACGGCAGCGGCTCGGTCCGCAAGACCTCGACCCTGCAGGTGAAGATCCCGGCCGGGGTTGATACGGGCTCTCGTCTCAAACTGCGGGGAGAGGGCGAGCACAGCCCGGGGGCCAGCGCTCCCGGAGATCTGTACGTCCTGATTCGGGTGCGCGAGCACCCGCTGTTCGAGCGGGCGAATACCGAGGTGGTGTGTGAGGTGCCGATCAGTTTTCCGCAGGCCGCGCTCGGAGCGGATATCGAGGTGCCGACGCTTGAGGGCAAGCTCAAGATGAAGATTCCGGCCGGAACCCAGTCGGGCAATGTGTTTCGTCTGCGCGGCAAGGGCATTGTCGATCTGCGCGGCGGCGGACGTGGCGATCAACTCGTGCGGGTGACGGTGGAAACGCCGCGTAAATTGACCGGCCGCCAGCGGGAATTGCTCCAGGAATTTGCCGAGCTTGACGGAGCGGATGGTCATCCGCAGAGTCGCGGCTTTTTTGACAAGGTCAAGGAACTCTTTGGCTGAGCCGGTCGCGGGCCGACGAGAGCAGTGCCGATGCAGATTCGCGACCTTGGGGAGTTCCCGTTCATCCGTCGTCTGCGCGGGCGCGTGGCTGCCGACCCACGCGTCACCCTCGGTATGGGCGATGACTGCGCAGCGCTCAGCCTGTCCGGCACGACCCTGCTGACCACCGACGCCCTGGTCGAAAACGTCCACTTTCGGCGCGAATGGACCCCCTTTGTGAGCCTGGGGGCAAAAGCGTTTGCGGTCAATGCCAGCGATATCATTGCCATGGGCGGCGAACCGACTTTCGCCCTGCTCAGCGTGTGTACGCCCCAGGATGATCGGGTCGAAGATCTCGACGCCTTCTTTGACGGCTTTCTGGCGGCGGCTGGCGAGCGACAGGTCGCCCTGATTGGCGGCAATATGAGCGCCGGACCGTGTCTGACGGTGTCGGTCACCCTGCTCGGCCGCGCGCCGCACGGGATTGTGACCCGGTCCGGGGCGCGGGTCGGCGATGACGTGTATGTCACCGGCAGCCTGGGCGACGCGGCGCTGGGCCTGCGGCTCTTCCAGGACGGTCGGGATGACGCCGTCGCCCAGGGCCCAAAAGACCGTTTTGTGTGTCCGCAGCTGCGTTTTGAGCTGGCCCGAGCCATTACCGCCCAGAGCCTTGTCAGCGCGATGCTGGATGTGAGCGACGGGCTGCTCCAGGATCTGGGTCACTTGTGCGAAGAGAGCCGGGTGGGGGCACGCATCGAGGCGTCCCGGCTGCCTGTGTCTGATGCCTACCGCAGCCTGCTGGGTCCCCAGGCCTGGGATCTGGCGCTGACCGGCGGCGAAGACTATGAGTTGCTGTTCTGTGCCCCACCCGCCCAGCGCGACGCGCTGCGAGCGGTGGCCGAAACCTGTGGCTGTGCGCTGACCCGAATCGGAACGATTGTCCCCGAGCGGGACGGTAGCCGGGTGCTTGACGCGGCCGGTGAGCCGTATCTTCCAACACAGGTCGGCCACGATCATTTCCGCCGCGCCTGATAGCCTGGACCGCTATGGATACCGCGCGTTTGCACGACTTATTGTCCCGGGTCAGCAACGGACAGATGGCGGTCGAGCAGGCCGTCGAAACGCTGAAAACCCTGCCGTTTGAAGACCTTGGCTTTGCCCGGGTTGACCACCACCGTCGGCTGCGCACCGGACTCCCCGAGGTCATTTTCAGTCCGGGCAAAACCGTGGACCAGATCGCGGCGATTGCCCGGCGCCTGAGCGCCGGCGGCCACCACGTGCTGATGACCCGGCTTGAGGCCGACAGGGCGGACGCGTTGCGCAGCCTGCTACCGGCGCTGCGCTACTACGCCGAGGGACGGCTGGCCAGCCTTGGGCAGCCGCCCAGCCCGCCGTCCGAACAGGGCAGTCTGCTGGTCGTTGCGGCCGGGACGGCCGATTTTCCCGTTGCTGAAGAGGCGGCGGTCTCGGCCGAACTGCTGGGCAACCGGGTGGAGCGTCTGTACGATGTCGGGGTTGCGGGCCTGCACCGCCTGCTGGCCAGCCTCGGCCGGCTCCGGGCGGCCAGCGTGTTGATTGTGGTGGCCGGCATGGAAGGCGCCTTGCCGAGCGTCGTTGGCGGACTCGTCGAGCGGCCGGTGATCGCCGTGCCGACCAGCGTCGGCTATGGCGCCAGCTTTCAGGGCCTGGCTGCCCTGCTGGCCATGCTCAACTCGTGCGCAAGCGGCATCACCGTGGTGAATATCGATAACGGCTTTGGCGCTGCGGCCGCGGCAACGCTGATGAATCGCCTGACGTGTCAGCCAAACCCACGGACCTGATTCAGGGCCGGGCAAAACGCGCCTTGCAGGTTGGCTCGCTGACCTCGGCGGTGGGCGGCAGCTATGCCTGGCATGCCCTCACCCGGCTGTTCCAGTCTGCGGACAAAAACGAGCAGGCGCTGTTCGCCCTGCACCTCAAGAATGCGCTGCGTCTTGTCGAGCGTTCGCGCGAACTGCGCGGGGCGTTCATGAAGCTCGTCCAGATGCTCAGCATGCGCGGCGACCTGCTGCCGTCTGAGGTGATTGACGTCCTGTCGGTTGTCCAGTCGTCTCTCCCGCCAATGGACTCCGCCCTCATCCGCGGGCAGCTCAGGGCAGAACTCGGAGCCTGGCCCGAGCAGCTGTTCGCCCACTTCGAGCCCGAGGCGTTTGCCGCCGCCTCGCTCGGTCAGGTCCATCGGGCGAGGCTCAGGAACGGCCGGCAGGTGGTCGTCAAAATCCAGTATCCCGGCGTGGATAAGACGGTTGAACAAGACCTCAAAAACATGCAGGCGCTGCTCCGGGTGTTGACCCTGCTGACCCGCGATATCTTGCGCCAGCCGTTTGAGATGGATGAAATCTACGACGAGATGGCGGCGCGGCTGCACGAAGAACTCGATTACCTGCACGAGGCCGAGAATATCAGGCGCTTCCGGCGCCTGTTTGCCGATGACGACGAGCTGATCATCCCCCGGGTGTTCCCCAAGTTTTCGTCCCGACGGGTGCTGACCATGGACTATGTGGACGGCTACACCTTCCAGGCCATTCTGGCCCCGGGCGTGGACAAGGACCTCAAGGACTGGGTGGCGATCAAATACTTTCAGATCACCTGGCGACAGATTTTTGACTTTGGCGTGCTGCATACCGATCCCCAGCCGGGGAATTATCTGGTGACCTATCACCCCAAGATCAGCATGCTCGATTTTGGCAGCGTGCGGATCTTTCCCTCGGCCGTTCGGCGGTCCTATCTGGCGCTGGCGCGGGCCATTGTCGAGCGCGATGAGCAGACCATGGCGGAGTGTTTTGTCGATCTCGGCTTCCTGGACGCCGAGGTTGATCCTGCCCCGCTGATCCAGATCATGTATCTGATCTTTGAGCCGGTGCTGGAAGACCGGGTCTATGACCCCCACGACTATCATTCGGCCGAGAAGAGTATGGCGGTCACGGCCCTGAGTCTGGAGCACCGCATCTTCAACGCCCCCGGTCACCGCCTGTTTCTGGTGCGCGCCCTGCTCGGTCTGGAAGCCTATGTGCAGCAGTTCCGCACGATAACGAACTGGCACCGGCTGTTCTGGGAGTGCATCGAGCGGAGCGAGGCTGCGGAGAGCAACTCCCCGTCAGCCGAGGTATGAGGCTACCTATCCCTGGTCTATCTCCCCGCTTGTGGAGAAACGCCGCTGGAAGGTATCCAGCGCCTGCTGATGACCGGCCAGGATCAGGGTGTCGGTAGCTTGCAGGGGCTGGTCGGGCTGGGGCAGATAATCACGTGAGCCTGAGTTTGCAGGCGTCCGCACGGCCAGGACAGTCACGTCGTACCGGGCGCGCAAATCGAGGTCTTTGAGCGTTCTGCCGCTGAATGCCATGGGCAGACGGAGCGGTACAACGGTGTACTGGGGCGGTAGAGTGAGCGCACCGCGCCGCTGGGTTGAATCGATGGGCACGGTGCCCAGAAACTCTTTGCGCAAGACCTCACGGTTATACAGGTCAATCACGTCTTGCTGGGCAACAACGCCGACGACCTTGCGTGTCGAGGCCGAGTCAACAACCGGCAGACGCTCGGTAGCGTTGCCGCTGAACTTTTCCAGGCACTCGGCCAGCGTTTCGCCGGGATGGGTCATGACCGAGACGGGGTGGGCCACATCGCGGGCAATGATCAGCCCGTCGAGTCCTCCCTCGCTCAGAAAGCCTTTGATATCGTGGAGATGAATCACCCCGGTCAGGTGCGTCTCATGATCGACCAGATAGTAGTGCGGCTCTTGGGAGTCCAGAAAGGAATCGACCAGTTCCTGAAACGGGGCTTCTTGCGGCAGGGTCGGGGCCGGGCTGCGCATGACATCCGCCACCCGGAAGGACTGCATGACCGTCTCTTCCCGTCCCCGCAGCAGGGAGACGCCCTTGCGCGAGAGTTTCAGCGTATAGATGGAGTGGCTGTACAGATAACGAGCGGTGACGGTACTCAGGGTACACGCCACCATCACCGGCAGAATAATATGATAGTCCCCGGTCAGCTCAAACAGCATGAGGATCGCGGTGACCGGGGCGTGGGTCGTGCCGGCCACGACCGCCCCCATGCCGACCATGGCATACGCCTCGGGTTCGGCCGTCAGGCCGGGCAGGACGGCGTGAACGACCTGCCCGAACAGGCCCCCGGCCACTACGCCCAGAAACAGGGACGGTGAGAAGATGCCACCCGACGCGCCCGAGCCCAGGGTGGTGCAGGTGGCGACGAGCTTGATGCCGAACAGCAGGGCCAACACCTGCCAGTCGGTCGCTTCGTGCAGCAGGCGATACATGGCCTCAAAGCCCGTCCCATACACCTCGGGCCAGTACAGCAGCAGGACGCCGACCAGCAGACCGCCGACCGTGGTCCGCAGGGCAGGTGGAATCGGGCTGTTCTCAAACAGGTCCTCGCTCTTATACAGGACGCGGATGAAGATCACGGCCACCACGCCCATCAGGATACCCAGCAGGGCGTACAGCGGCACCTCGCCATAGTGGAGCAGGGAGTACTGGGGAATCTGAAAGGCCGGGACATTGCCCATATAGGCGCGTGAGACCGCGGTCGCCAGCACGGACGAGAGCACGATGGGCGCAAAGGCGGGCACGGCAAAATTGCCCAGAATGACCTCGAGGGCAAAGAATGCCCCGGCAATCGGGGCGTTGAAGGTCGCCGCAATGCCGCCCGCTGCCCCACAGCCGACCAGCGTCCGTATCTGGTCCGGCGACAGCCGCAGCAGCTGTCCGCAGCTCGATCCCAGGGCCGAGCCGATCTGAATGACGGGGCCTTCGCGGCCGGTCGAGCCACCTGTGCCGATCGTCACCGCCGACGCCACAGCCTTGGCCAGCGCCACCCGGGCACGGATGATGCCGCCCCGCAGGGCAACGGCCTCCATGACCTCCGGTACGCCGTGCCCCTTGGCCTCAACCGCCCAGCGGGTGACAATCGGGGTGACGAGCAGGCCGCCGATAGCCGGCAGACACAGCTTCCAATACCACGGCAGGGTCGGCAGGATGGCCAGCGGAGAGGTCGAGCCGAGGGCGATGCGCTGAACGAGGTGCAGCAACTCGTGAAAGCCGATTGCCACCACGCCGACCAGCAGCCCGACCACGCACGCCAGCACAATGTTGGCGCTCTGCTGACGGGTTTGCAGCAGGCTAAAGAGCCTGCTGCTCAGACTGGGTTCGGGAGGAGCGGCCTCGGCCATGACTCATTGTGTGCTATCCAACTCGGCTTGTCCACTTTAGGGGGAAACGCTTGACTTTCTCGGACGAGCGTTTATCCTGATTGCCCGCCGGGAGGAGGTGATGAGCCCATGGCAGGTGTTCGAGTCAAAGAAAATGAACCCATAGAAAGCGCCATCCGCCGCTTTAAGAAGCAGTGCGAGAAGGCCGGTATTCTCCAGGAACTCAAAAAACGCGAACACTATGAAAAACCGAGCGTGCGCCGCAAACGCAAAGCCGTGGCCGCCAGAAAACGCGCTTTGCGCCGGGCCAGCCGTTCCTTCTACTAACCCTCACCGCGCCGCCCCGTCCGCGTCGCGTCTCTCTACACCCACCCGAGTCCGGGTGGGTGTTTTGTTTTACGCGGGACAGGACAGCTGTCATACTGCACCCCGACTAAGAGGCCGCCGCCATGGCAGACCGGATTCCCGAGGCCAGTTTGGCCGAGATCCGCGCCCGAATCAGCATTGTTGACGTGATCTCGGGCTACGTCGCCCTGAGCAAATCGGGCCGCAACCATATGGGTCTGTGTCCGTTTCATGCCGAGAAGACCCCCTCCTTCAGCGTGCACGAAGAACGCGGATTCTTTCACTGCTTTGGCTGTAACGTCAGCGGCAATGTGTTTACCTTTGTCTCCAAGATCGAGGGCCTGACGTTTCCCGAAGCCGTGCGCCGTCTGGCCAAACAGGCCGGTGTGACCCTACCCCAGAACCGTGACCCCCAGGCTCAGGAACGCGCCCGTCTGTACCGCCTCAACGAACTGGCCAGCGTCTATTTCCAGCGCTGTCTGGCCGGTCCGGACGGGGGTGAGGCCCGCCACTACCTGGCCCAACGCGGGTTGCAGCCCGACATCGCCAACCAGTTCCGGCTGGGCTTTGCCCCGCCCGTCCGCGATGGCTTGGTCCGCTTTCTGACCCAGCAACGGGCCGACCTCGGCCGGGCCGCGCGGCTCGGGCTCATCGGCCGGCAGGAACGGGGCGGCTATTACGACAAGTTCCGCCACCGTCTGATGTTTCCGATTACCGATGTGGTCGGCCAGCCAGTCGGCTTTGGCGGGCGGCTGCTGCCCCAGGCTGAACAGATCCGGTCGGCGTCACGCCGGCCGCTGCCCAAATACATCAATTCGTCGGATTCGCCGGTGTATAAAAAAGGGGCGCTGGTCTACGGCTTGGCCCAGGCCAAGGCCGCCATCAAAAGCTGTGAACGCGCCCTGCTCGTGGAGGGCTATATCGACCTGCTGGCGCTTGTCCAGCACGGTCATGCCGAGACGGTTGCCGTCCTGGGAACGGCCCTGACCGTTGATCAGCTCAGGCAGGTGCGTCGTTTCAGCCGCGAGGTCTACTTCTTTTTCGACGGCGACGAGGCCGGCCGACGGGCGGCAACCCGAGCCTACCCCCTGTGCCTGGAGGCCGGCGTGAACGGCCGAGGCATTTTCCTGCCCCAGGGCGAGGACCCCGACTCCTTTGTCCGTGGGCACGGGCAGGCTGGGCTGGACAGCCTGGTTGAGCGAGCCGCGTCGCTCCAGGATTTCTACCTGCGTCGTCACGCCCTGCCTCCTGGGGCCTCGGCTTTTCAGCGAGCCCAGGCCGCCCGCGACGCGCTGTCCGAGCTGAACCCGAGCGATACCATGCTGCGTGGCGCGCTGCTGACCCGGGTTGCTCAGCATTTCGGGGTAAACGAAGAAGAACTCCGCCGCTCGGCCGCCGACGCCCGTCCGTCCCCAGCCGCGTCGCCCCGTCCCCAGCCGCGTCGTCAGCCCGCCTCCTCGCCCCAGGCGGCGGCCGAGACAGAGCTGTTGTATCTGCTGCTGATTGACCGCCGGCTCGCCCTGCGGGCCGCCAGCGAGGGCATTGTTGCGGCGTTTCAACACTGGGGAGCGCTGGCCTCCCGTATTGTGGCGGCCTGGCAGGAACACGACCAGATCGATGTCGGCAGCGTGCTCGACACCCTGCCCCAGGAACTTGCGGGCCTGGCCGCTCGGGTCAGTCGGGCCGATGTCCACGGACCGTCCGAGCAGGACAGCGAGCAGCGGGAGCAGCTGTTTGTCGATTGTGTGCGGCGTCTGCAAACCACCCAGCGGAAATCTGCTCGCGAGCGGCTCCAGCAACAGATTCGGGAAGCCGAGTCGAGAGGCGATGACGAGGCCGTCCGCCGCGGTCTCCAGCAGTTGCAGCAGCTGGGATGAGAAAGGACGAACCGGGGCGAGTAGTAGGCAGAGTCCCGGGCGTATGATATGGAGGAGCGCAAACAGAGTTCGGGTGATTCCGGGGCCCATAGCTCAGTTGGTTAGAGCGGCCGGCTCATAACCGGCTGGTCCCAGGTTCGAGTCCTGGTGGGCCCATACGCTGAACTCTGCGGTCTCGGCCCACTCAACACCGGCAGACAAGCGAAAGGGGGTATTCGTTGGCCACACAGATCGATGTGCTGGCTGCGCTTCAGGAGCTTGACCAAGGGCTGTATCGAAAAGAACAGCTTCTGCAAGACCTGCGCCAGCACGTGACCGCTATCGGCTCGGAGATGGCAAAAACAGAGCAGGAGGCGGAAGCCCAATCCCAGAAACTGCAGGAACTTGAGGCTCAGCACCGTGAGAGCGAAGGACGACTCAAACTCGAAGAAGACAAAATCAAGGAAAAGCGGGTCCGCCTGAACCGCATTCGCAATGAGCGTGAAATGCTCGCCGCTCAGCGAGAAATCGAGTTGATGCGGGAGGAAAAGGGCAAGCTGGAAGAGGGTACGCTGCTGCTGCTTGAACAGATAGAACAGGAGAACGAGGGCCTGAGCCAGAGCCGGACCCGCTTGGGGGAACTTCAGGTCCAGCACCGGCAGGAAGTGGAGCGGACAGACAGCCAAATCACGGGCTTGGAAGCTGAATCGCGCCGGCAGCGCGAGGAGCGCGTCGGTCTGATCGGCTCTCTTGACCCGACACTCCAGAGCCGTTACGAGCGCATTTTTGCCAAATGCGGCGGGCTTGCCGTGGTGCAGATCCAGCAGGGGACGTGTCAGGGCTGCCATATGCGGCTACCACCCCAGCTGTGCAATCAGATCCAGAGCAGTCAGCTTCAGCAGTCTGAAAAAATTTATTACTGTCCGCACTGTACGCGGATTATCTACTGGCCGCAGGCTGCCGAGGAGGAACACCAAGCCTGACCTGGGTCGTCAGTGTGAGAGGAGATTGCGTGGTCGCGGGCCTGCGTGCCAGGTCCGAGGAAAGTCCGGACTCCTTGGGATAGGGTGGCCGCTAACAGCGGCCGGCCGCGAGGCAGGGAAAGTGCCACAGAAAAGAGACCGCTGGAGCGGTCCTGGGATCGTTCTCAGCAAGGGTGAAAAGGTGAGGTAAGAGCTCACCAGGCTCCCGAGAGATTGGGGGTGCTGGGCAAACCCCACCCGGAGCAAGACCAAATAGGAAGGAGCCCGCTGGCGGGCAGGAGTCGCCCCACTCCGTCTTCCGGGTTCGGTCGCTGGAGCAGCACGGCAACGTGCTGCCAAGAGGAATGACCATGGTCCCGGTGCGTTACACCGGGGAACAGAATCCGGCTTACCGATCTCCTCTCCTCCCCCATCTCCCAGAGCGCCAGGGAAAGAACTCCATGCCAGACCAGAGCGTCCGCCCGACCCATGCCTTGCCCCGTCTCCTGTGCCTGTTGATCTGTGCGCTGTGTCTGGACCGACAAGCGGGTCTCCAGGCTGCCGAAAGCGCGGTCGTTGAGACCGTATCGGCCACGGCCGAGCAGATCTCTATCGCCCTGTCCGCCCCGGCCAGCTTTCGACAGGCGAGTCTCAAGGCCGACCCGAGCCATCACCGGCCGTACCGCTGCTATGTGGATATTGCCCCGGCCAGGCTGGGCGAGCGTGTCCTGTCAAGCCTGAACATCCGACAGGGGGAGGTCCAGCGTGTTCGGGTCGCCCAGTTCCGTCCGGATACCGCCCGGGTAGTACTCGACCTGGCCGCCGAGCGCGCGTGCCAGGTCCGCGTCCTCACCAAGCCGTACCGGCTCGTTGTGCGAGTCGCAAGAACCGAGCCCGTATCATCAGCATCGCCTATCCGGTTGGCGGCCGTTGCCGAGGTGTCGATCACCGATGCTCCGCCGTTTCGCGTCGTGAGCGCGTCCGATTCGCAACCCGGCGTGACGGTCTCGTCCGGCTCGCCGGCCGCACCGCCACCCGCCCCAGAGCCTGCTCCGACGCTAGAGCCCACCCCACCGGCCACTCCCGAGCCCGCACCACAGTCCGCTCCAGAGCCTGAGCCGGAGTTGGACCTTGGGCCAGCGACCGCTGCGGAGCCTCAACAAGGCCCGCTCATTCCCCTGGCCGAAGCCTACCGTTTAGCCGTACAGAATGAGGAGCGGATCAAGATCGCCAGCCATGAACTGGGCAAAGCCCGCCTGCTGCCGTGGCGCGCCCTGACCCATCTCACGCCCCGGGCCGATATTCAGGGCACGTATAGCCGGAATAAGGACGAGATCTCGTTTGTGTCGGATAACATTCTGCCGGAGGGAGCCGCCAGTTTCTTTTCGACCGGTTCTGCCATTCGCCCGCTGGAGCGCTGGACAGGGATCTTTCGGATCACCCAGCCCATATTAGAGCCGGCTTTTTTTGCCTCCCGCCAGCTGGGCAAGGCATCCGTTCGAGAGAGTGCCGAACGCTATGAGTTCACCATCCGGGAGGTCTTGTTCGGCGTTGCCCGGGCCTACTACGGCGCGCTGCGCTCCCAAGCCCAGATGCAGATCGTCCGAGACACCCTGGGCCTGACTCAAGACGAACTCCGTCAGGCCCAGGTCCGGTTTCGAGTCGGCGAAGTCACCAAGACCGACGTGCTGCGGGCCGAGGTCGCGGTTGAGCAGGCGCGCCGCCAGCTGGTGATGGACCACAACCGTTTGCGGCTGGCCTTCACGACCTTGGCCAGGGCGATTGGCGTCCCCGAGCCGCTCGGCGTCGCCCAGCCCGAGCCGGTTGCCTACAGCCCGGTGCCCTACGACCGGCTGCTGGACCAGGCCTACAGCCAGCGCCAGGATTTCCGTGCCCAGGAGATCGGGGTAGAAATTGCCACGCAGCGCAAGAATCTGGTCATCGCCCGCTATGCGCCACGGGTGAATGCCCGGTGGGATTTCCCTCGGCTGGACGCCGAGACCTTTGCCGAGCGGGACAAGTTCTGGACCCTGTTTCTGAACTTCGAGGTGCCGCTGTTTGATGGGGGGGCGCGGGAGTTGGACCTGCTGGAAGAAAACGAGCGGCTGGCTCAGGCCCAGCTGCGCGTCGATCAGTTGCGCAAGGAAATCCAGGTCGAGGTCAGAGGCGCCCTGCTGACCGTCGAAACGCTCGGCTCGACGCTCCAGACCCTGGAAAAAGAGGTCAGTCTGGCCCAGGAGAACTACACCATCACCTCAAAACAGTACCGCGTCGGCCTGTCCACCAGCCTGGATGTCAACACCGCCCTGAACGCTCTGAATCAGGTTCGCACCCAGCTGACCGATCAGACCTACGCGTACCAGATTGCCCTGCTGCGTCTCCAGCAGACGACCGGCGTGTTTGCCGCCGACTCTATGCCTCAGCGCTGACCGTTGACCAGGGTCATGAACTCTTCGCGGGTCGCCTGCTGACTGCGGAAGGCGCCCAGCATCGCACTGGTGGTGACAAGGGAGTTTTGTTTCTCGACCCCGCGCATGCGCATGCACAGATGTTCGGCGCGGATAATCACCCCCACCCCCAGGGGATCCAGCTCTTCCATGAGGGTGTTGGCGATCTGGGTCGTCAGCCGTTCCTGGACCTGCAAACGGCGGGAGAACACCTCGACCAGGCGCGGTATTTTGCTCAACCCGACAATGTGGTGTTTCGGAATATAGGCCACGTTGGCCCGACCGAAAAAGGGCAGGATGTGATGCTCGCACAGCGAGTAGAAATCAATGTCCCTGACCACGACCATTTCCTGATAGTCTTCCTCGGTGAAAATCGCCTGGCCGATGACCGCTCTGGGATCCTGGGCGTAGCCCTTGGCCAGGTATTCAAAGGCGCGGGCGACCCGGTAGGGCGTTCTGACCAGTCCCTCCCGGTCGGGGTCTTCGCCCATGTGTTCGAGAATCTTGCGAATCGTGTCTTCGAGGCCGCCGGTCGAGGCCGGGGAGGTGTTCTGCGCTGCGGCCTCGGGCTGGGGACTGTCTTTGAGTGCGGTCACACGCGGATTGCTCATCGAGGTCTTCTACTCCTTGTCGTGTAGCTTTACATCCGAAACACGCCGACCTGATGGTCGGCAATGGGGGCGTTCAGCGCCATGGCCAGGCTCAGCCCCAACACGGTCCGGGTCTCTTGCGGATCGAGAATGCCGTCGTCCCACAGGCGGGCGGTCGAATAGTAGGGGCTGCCCTCCTGTTCGTATTTGGCCAGGGTCGGCGCGCTGAAAGCCTGCTGTTCCTCATCGGTCATGGTCTCGCCCGCAGCCGCCAGCTGTTGCAGCTTGACCGTCAGCAGCACGCCTGCGGCCTGCTCGCCGCCCATCACCGAGATGCGTGAATTGGGCCACATGAACAGCAGCCGGGGCGAATAGGCGCGGCCACACATGCCGTAGTTGCCGGCCCCGTTTGAGGCGCCGATGATCACGGTGAACTTCGGCACCTGGGCGTTGGCCACCGCGTGGACCATCTTGGCCCCGTCTTTGGCAATCCCGCCCTGTTCGTATTTTTTGCCGACCATGAAGCCGGTGATGTTTTGCAGGAACAGCAGCGGTACCTTGCGCTGACTGCACATCTCGATGAAATGGGTCGCCTTGAGCGCCGACTCCGAGAACAACACCCCATTGTTGGCCACAATACCGACCAGATAGCCATGAATACGGGCGAAGCCGGTCACGATAGTCTGGCTGTAGCGGGGCTTGAACTCGTGCAGGCGGCTGCCGTCGACCAGGCGGGCAATGACCTCGTGCACATCGTACGGCACCCGGGTGTCGTGGGGGATCACGCCGTACAGTTCGGCCGGATCGTAGGCCGGGTCCTGGGGCGCCTCGCGGTCGAGCGGAAATTTCTCGGAACGGGGGAAATTCTCAAAAATCGAACGGGTGATGGCCAGGGCGTCCTCGTCATCCTCGGCCAGATGATCGGACACCCCCGAGATGCGGGTGTGAACGTCACCGCCGCCCAACTCCTCGGCCGACACTTCCTCGCCGGTCGCCGCCTTGACCAGCGGCGGGCCGCCCAGAAAGATGGTCCCTCGATTCTTGACGATGATATTTTCGTCGGCCATGGCCGGCACATACGCCCCGCCGGCCGTACACGAACCCATGACCACGGCGATCTGGGGAATGCCCTGGGCCGACATGCGCGCCTCGTTGTAAAAGATCCGGCCGAAGTGCTCGCGGTCGGGAAAAATATCGGCCTGGAACGGCAGGTTGGCCCCGCCGGAGTCCACCAGGTAGACACACGGCAACCGGTTCTCCTGGGCAATCTCCTGGGCGCGCAGATGTTTTTTGACGGTGATCGGATAATACGTGCCGCCCTTGACCGTGGCGTCGTTTGAGACGATGACGGCCTCCCGCCCCTGGATCAGGCCGATGGCGGTCGCAATGCCGGCCGACGGCGGGTCGTCGTACATGCCGTCGGCGGCCAGCGGCGAGAGTTCGAGCAGCGGAGTGTTGGGATCGACCAGAGTCTCAATCCGCTCGCGGGCCAGGAGTTTGCCGCGCGCCTTGTGACGCTGGCGGGACGCTTCCGAGCCGCCGAGCTGGGCCTGGACGAGCCGTTCTTTGAGTTCCGACACCAGACCGCTCATGTGCTCGCGGTTGGCCTGAAACTCGGGGCTGCTGGTCTGAATTTTACTTTCGATACGATCCATGCTGGGGGTGTCTTTCTGACGCGGAACAGGTCGGCTTGGGAGCCACCGGCGCGCGTGTCAGCCCTGGTAGGTTTGGCCGTAGCGTTCGCCGTAGACGAGCCGACTCAGCCGTTTGCGGACTTTCTTGTGCGCCTGCTCCTCGGCTGTTGGATAGCCGAACGGCACCACCGTGATGAGTTCGGCCGCGTCCGGAATGCCGAGCAGGGCCTTGGCCTGGGGTCGGTTCAGCCCGCCCACCCAACACGACCCGACCCCCTCACTCCAGGCGGCCAGCATCAGGCATTCGACCGCCCGGGTGCCGTCCACCGGTGGGTTCTTGGCGCCCTCTACAGCGACGGCAATCGCCAGCGGCGCCTGGGCGAGAAAAGACCCGGACGAGGCCAGGGCGCCGAGTTGGGTCAGCGTCTGTTTGTCCTGAATGACGATGAACCGCCACGGCTGACGGTTGCGCTGCGAGTGCGCCTGCCGTCCGGCCTCAAGGATGGTGCGCACCACCGCGTGCGGAATCGGGTCGGGCAGAAAACCACGTACCGCCGGGCGGGTCCGAATGCAGTCGAGGGTATCCATCCGCTTATGCAAAGTGGGGAATCACGTCTTTCCCGTACAGCTCAACCTGCGGGATGAGTTCGTCCGGCGGCACGATCGGCCACAGGACAAACTTGGAGCAGCCGACATCGACGTAGGACTGGACCTTGTCAATACACTCTTCCGGCGTCCCGATCGCACACCGGGCAACCATGGCTTCCTGGGGCAGGGGAAAGCCCTGGAGAAACCGACCGGCAATGTCCTGGGCGCGTTTGCGGTCGGTATCGACACAGGTCAGGATCAGCACCCCGGCCTCGCGGGGGTCGATCTCGCGTCCGTACTGGTCGCCGTAGGCGTGCAGTTTGTCCATCCCAGCCCGGAATTCGTCCGGGCTGACAAACGAGGGAAACCAGCCGTCGCCGTAGCGGGCGGTGCGTTTCAGAGCCTGATCGGTCTTGCCGCCAATCCACACGTCGAGCGTGCCTTTTTTGGGCCGGGGCTCGATAGTGACATCCTCGAACTGATAGTACTGGCCCTCAAAGCTGACGTTGGGCTCGGCCCACAGCTTGCGCATGACCTGTACGCCTTCTTCCATGCGTCTGGCGCGCTCGGACGGGTCGATCCCGCTAGCCAGACAGTCCTTGGGGTTGGCCCCGATGCCGACCGCCATGATGACCCGGTTCTTGCCGCCCGAGATATAGTCCAGGGTGGCGTAGGTTTTGGCAACCTGAACGGGGTCGCGGGCGGGCAGGGTGAGAACGCTCGGGCCCATCTTGATCTTCTTGGTTCTGGCCGACCAGGCCGCCATCACACAGCTGGTATCGAGCGAAGGGTTGCGCGACACCACATGATCGGACAGCCAGATTGAATCAATACCGACCGCTTCGGCGCTGACCGCATAATTGATGACTGTATCCGGGTCTGGCATGCCGAGTTCCCAGAGCCCGAAGCCGATTCCAATCTTTGTTCCGCCCATGTGTACGCCTCCCGTTGCGGGTCTGGCCGGTAGCTTACCAGAAAGAGCGGGGGGGAGGGAAGGCGCTTGCGGTCTGGAGCGGATTCGCCGCAGGCAGCCCGTGCCGCTTCAGCGCGGCGGCGCGGCCGGGCCGATGAAGTGTCCGAGCGCGATAGGTGCGCCGGCGACCGGAATCAGCGTTTCCAGCACCTGGTGGGTCCTGACCTCGATGATGGCCAGCGCGTTGCTGGCCTGGGTGACGTAGACCTGTGAACCGTCGGGATGGACGCTGATGCCGGCCGGGGCGTGGGCGGTCGGGATCGGAGGACCGAACTCGGCGTGGCGGGTGGTGCCAATCACGGACACCGACCGGCTGGTATTATTGGTGACGTAGACGTAGGCGCCGCTGGGATGGACGCTCAGTCCAAACGGCCGGTTCTGAACCGCAATCGGGCTGCCGACAGGACTGTGGTTTGCAGTGTCAATGACCGATACGCTGTCGTCAATCCGGTTCGCTACATACAGGTGAGAGCCGTCGGGATGAATGGCGATGCCGAAAGGAGCGCGTCCGACCGGGACGGTCTGGGGCCGGACGGTGTGGCTGCGGGTGTCAATGACCGACAGCGTGTCGTCGCTGCTGTTGGTCACGTAGACGGTCTCGCCGTCGGGATGGACCACCAGGCCGGTCGGGGCTCGGCCGACCCGCAGCCGGGTGCTGACCGGAGGCTGGGCCGCGGTATCGACAACCGACACGCTGGCCGAGGCGTTGTTGGCGACGTACACAAAGCGACCCGTGGGATGAACACCCACCCCGAACGGCTGGTCACCGACCCGGACCGCCGGGCCAAGCGTGGTGTGGGTCGCGGCGTCAATAATCGACAGCGTGCCGTCGAACTGATTGGTCACGTATATCCGGCTGCCGTCCGGGCTGACCGCCACCCCGGTTGGGCCTCGACCGACCGGAATCGGGTTGCCGTGTACGCTGTTGGTGGCCAGGTCGATGACCGATACGTTTGCGGTCGTTCGGTTCGGGATATAGGCGAAGGGCGCGGCCTCAAGTGCGGCCGTCCAGCCCCACCACAGGAACGAGGCAAGCGCCGCAGCTGTTGTTGTTGCTCTCCCCATGCTAGACTCCCCATCATGAACGCACGTCAGAGGGAATTCGTCTCCAAATATTTGTCTGACGTGAGCAAGGGGCTCTTACTTGCCGTCGCGGTTGGAGCGGCAACGGACAGACTCCGATTAACGTACATTGCGCTGTATTTGCTCTTGGCCGGATACACGTTTGCTGCCGCCTATTTGCTGGAGGGGCACCGTCATGATGCCGACTAACACCTTGGAGTGGCTCGGACTCGTCCTTTTCGTGCTGGCAACGCCCGTCTTCTTCTGGTTTCTCCTCCTCGAGTTGAAACAACGGGGGATTCGGAACCCCAAAGACCGCCACGCCTGAGAATTCAGGTTCTCATCAAAACGCCGCTGAACCCGGGGTGCGGGGAAACGGAATCACGTCGCGGATGTTCTTCATGCCCGTCAGATACATCATCATCCGCTCCAGGCCGAGGCCGAAACCCGCGTGGGGCACGGTACCGTATTTGCGCAGCTCCAGATACCACCAGTAGTGGTCCTCCTGGAGGCCCTGTTCACGGATGGTGTTGAGCAGGACATCGTGGCGCTCCTCGCGCTGGCTGCCGCCGATGATTTCGCCGATCCGCGGCACCAGGACATCCATGGCCCGGACGGTGCGGCCGTCGTCATTTCTACGCATATAAAAGGCTTTGATGTCCTGCGGGTAGTCGGTCACGATGATCGGCCGCTTGAACACCTCCTCGGTCAGGTAGCGCTCGTGCTCGGCATGGAGATCCACGCCCCACGAAACGGGAAACTCCCAACTCCGGCCCTGGTCGGTCGCCCGCTCCAGCAGCCGGATCGCCTCAGTGTAGGCCACCCGCTCAAACGGGCTGCCGACCACATGTTCCAGGGTTTCCAGCACGCTGTTGTCGATGCGCTGGTTGAAGAATTCCAGGTCGGACTGGCAGCTGTCGAGCACCGCGCCGATGACGTATTTCAAGAAATCTTCGGCGACCCGGCAGTTGTCGTCAAGATCGCAAAACGCAATCTCCGGTTCGACCATCCAGAACTCGGCCAGGTGGCGCGGGGTGTTGGAGTTCTCGGCCCGAAACGTCGGCCCAAAGGTATACACGTTGGAGAAGGCCAGGGCGAAGATCTCGGCTTCGAGCTGACCGCTGACCGTCAGAAAGACCGGCTGGCCAAAAAAGTCCTGGCTGTGATCGATCTCCCCCGACGGCGTACGGGGCAGGTTGAGCAGGTCGAGGGTGGTGACGCCGAACATTTCGCCCGCGCCCTCGGCGTCCGAGCCGGTGATGACCGGGGTGTGAATATACAAAAAGCCCCGCTCCTGAAAAAAGCGATGAATGGCAAACGACAGCGCGTTGCGCACCCGAAAGACAGCGCCGAAGGTATTGCTGCGCGGCCGCAGATGGGCGATCTCGCGCAGAAACTCCATGCTGTGGCCCTTTTTCTGGAGCGGATAGCTGGCCGCGTCGGCAGACCCATAGACCTGGATGGCGTGGGCTTGCAGCTCGACCGCCTGGCCCTTGCCGGGAGAGGCGACCAACTCACCCGTCACCCGGACGCAAGCGCCGGTGGTCGCCCGGTCGAGCGTGTCATCGGCAATCCGGTCGGCGTCGGCCACGACCTGAAGCGTCTCAAAACACGAGCCGTCGTTCAGCTGGAGAAAGTGGACCCGCTTGCTGCGGCGGTGGGTTCTGACCCAGCCCCGGGCCTCGACTGCGGTGCCGACTGGCTTGGCCAGCAGGTCACGTATTGCCCCGCCTGTCTCAATCATCCCGTCTCTCCTTGTGTCTGAGGGGAGGAGCGCTGTCTCCGAGCTAGCCTACTGACTCAGCCGAAACCCTGCATAGCCCCTGGTCGCTACCTCGTCGCACTTGTCCCGATAGGCGGGCGAACCGCCGGCGTACATCAGGAAAGTCCGCTTCTTACCGGGAATATTCGCCCCGACAAACCACGAGTCAGTATGCAACAAAAGGGTGTCGGCCGCCACCTCGTTGACGTGGGCGGTCCACACGTCTTCGGCCTCGGGCGTGGCCACGATGCGGCGATAGTCGTGCTCGCGCATATGGCGCAGGCAGTCGGTCACCCACTCGACGTTCTGCTCTATACAGCGCGGGATATTGCAAAAGGTGGCGCCGTTGTGGGGGCCGACCAGGGTGAACAGGTTGGGGAAGCCCGCGCTCTGCAAGCCCAGATAGGTGCGCGGTCCCTCGGCCCACTTGTCCTTGAGCGTGTGTCCGTCCTGCCCGCGAATGTCGATCCTGTCAAAGGCGCCGGTCACGGCGTCGAAGCCCGTGGCGTAAATGATCGTGTCAAAGGCGTACTCGGCAGCGCTGGTCTTGATCCCCTGCGGGGTGATGCGCTCAATCGGTGTCTCGTGGAGATCGACCAGCGAGACGTTGTCCCGGTTGTAAGCCTCGTAGTAGCCGCTCTCCAGGGGCACCCGCTTGGTGCCGAACGGGTGGTCTTTGGGCACCAGCTTTTCCGCCACCGCCGGGTCTGTGACCCGCTCGCGGATCTTGTTGCGGACGAACTCGCTGAACGTGGCGTTGGCCTCAAGATCGGTCATGATATCGCCAAAGTTGCCCAGCCATTTGCCGAAACCGGGCTGGGACCACAGTTCCTCATAGCGGGCCAGCCGCTCTTCCTCCGAGAGTTCAAGCGCCGAGCGCGGGTCAAAGTCGTGGATGAAGCCACCAAAGGACGCGCGGCATTTCTGGAAGATTTCAGGATAGCTCTTTTTGATCTGCTGCTGGGTGTGCGGGTCTATCGGGCCGTTTCGTAAGGGTGCGCAGTAGTTGGCCGTGCGCTGAAAGACGGTCAGCTGGCCGACCTGCTTGGCGACTTCGGTGATGAGTTGGACCGCAGTTGCCCCGGTGCCGATGACCGCCACCCGCTTGCCGCTGAAGTCCCGACCTTCCTTGGGCCACTGGGCGGTGTGAAAGCTCTCGCCCTCGAAGCTGTCGCGTCCGGCAAAATCCGGGATATACGGCGCAGACAAGACCCCGATGGCGGTGATGAGAAAGCGCGCCCGTGCCTGCCGGCCATCGTCGGTCTGGACCTGCCAGCAGGTGGTGGCCTCGTCATACGTGGCGGCGGCAACGCGGGTGCTGAACCGGATGTCGCGGCGCAGGTCGAATTTATCCGCCACGTAGTTGAGATAGCGCTCGGTCTCCGGCTGGGGGGAGAAGTGCTCGCTCCAGTCCCACTCCTGCAAGAGTTCTTCGGAGAACGAGTAGCCGTAGCTGTAGCTCTCGGAATCGAAACGCGCGCCAGGATAGCGGTTCCAGTACCAGGTGCCGCCCACCCCGGTGCCGCTCTCATACACCCGCACCGACAGCCCCAGCTCCCGCAGCCGGTACAGCTGATACAGCCCGGCAATACCGGCGCCAATAATGATCGCGTCAAACTGCTCGTCCGGCCCCGTGTCGGCCGCCTGCGTGGTCTGTGAAGAAGTCGCCATAGCTCGCCTCTCTCCTGCCTGTGAACGTGTCTCCCAATGCTTCGGCCGCAACGCCCTGAATACTACGTGCTCCCACGGTGCAGGACAATCGCCCTGAGGGGTGTTGCAATTTGTCCATGGCCGTGCCTTGATGCTCCCAATGCAATGTCTATATAGGATGATGATGTGAAAAAGAAGGAAACGTCAGTGAAAGCGAAGCTGGAGGCAATTCAGAAGACGCTAGCAAGGCTGGGTGTGGAATCTGGGCCAGCCAACTTAGCCAGAATTTTCGGAGTTGCTCAGTCCTCGATATTTCGCTGGCTGAACGATGAGGTCCAGCCGAGAGGGAAGCAAGCGAAACGCATTGATCTATTGTACCGGACAGCCCGTGAAGTAGAAGCTGGAACTGAGGGAGCTGAGAGAATCCTGAAAAATCTCGTCAAGCCGAGGCCAATGATGGGTTTGGGAGTTGGTGCGGTCGCCACCGGTGCGAGCCTATTAAGTTTAGGTCTGGTTGGTGCGGTCGCCGCAGCCGGGCTAGGTTGGCTGCTTGCCGACGAGGAAGACGCTGATATCCAGGGGACAGATGACAGCCGCGAGGAAGACGGCAGTGTCTCGCAAATCACTGACAAGTCCAGCACCCGGCGGTATGTACAATAATGCGAGGAAGACGGCAGTGTCTCGCCGCAGCCGGCAAACGGTACCAGCCGATTCGGAGGAACTGAGAAGGGAGGCCCCAGTGAAGATTGTGGCGCAGATAGTTGTGGCTGCATTCGTAATTGTTCCTGGGCTAGCGTTGGCCGACCCTTACTATCTGCCGTACTCCAGGCTCTACAGTAGCCCCTTGTACACGAGCCCAGCATTGCCGGACTACACGTACAAATCGTACAGCGATGGCTCTCGCCCAGACGGTTACGGTCGATACACCTATAAATACAGAGACAGTTTTGGTAACCGCCATAAGAGCAGGACACGGGTGCTGCCCGGTGGTACGACCGCGACCAAGGGCAAATACCGCAGTTCGCCTAGAAGCCGATTGTGGCCGGACTACACGTACAAGTCGCAGAGTAAGAGCTACCATATCGGCCGTTACCAGCGGCATACGTACAAGTACAAAGACAGTCTCGGCAATCGCCACAAGGGGACAATTGAGCGATTTCCCGGTAGCACTGTCAGGCACCAGGGCAAGGTCAACGGTAGAAAGTTCAAAGAGACGTACCGCATCCGGTAATCAACCGTCTCGGGCAACGTGTCTTCTCATCGCTTCGACTGCAACGCCTCAGATACTACGCGCTCCCACGGTGCAGGACAATCGCTCTGCTGGAGGGGGACGGCTCGTAAGGCGTGGATCAAAAATTTAAATTTGAGTCTTGACAAGAAGAGAGGCATCTCCTAATATCCTCCCATTGGAAGCTCCCTATGGGATGTATATAACTATGAAAAGTGCAATCTGGCACGCAAAGGAGGAGGTGTCAACATGAAGGCGCTGCAAGTTGTCCAGACAATCGCGGCTTACGGTATAGATGGCGTAGGACCACTGAGTTCAGCGAAGGAGCTTGCCCAGGAATATCTTAATGATAGCTCCTACTCCAGCAACGATGAGCGGGTGGACGCTCTTATCCGTTGGGAAACAAGTAAAAATTTCGGCTCAGGCTTCTTAACTGGTCTTGGCGGTCTCACAACACTGCCCGCCAGCGTCCCAGCAGCGCTGGGAGCCTCATGGGCCATTCAGGCTCGTATGAGCGCTGCGACCGCAGTGATCCATGGTTATGATGTCCACGAAGATCGCGTTCGGACCTTCGTTCTTTTGACATTGCTGGGCGATGCCGGCAAAGAGGTTATGCGACAGGCCGGAATCAAAATCGGCCGGCGCGTGACTCTTGCGCTGATAAAAAAGATTCCTGGACGGGTGTTGATCGAAATCAACAAAAAAGTTGGTTTTCGATTACTGACCAAGGCCGGGGAACGGGGAGTCGTCAATTTTACTAAGGCAGTCCCGATCATCGGAGGGCTTGTTGGTGGAACGGTTGACGCAATAGCTTGTCAAGTAGTTGGCCAGTTCGCAAAGAAGTGCTTCGGCTCTGAGCTTTCTCCGAGGGCTTTGCTCTTTGATGTGGAGCAGCCACACGCTACGGCCGACTACTATCAACTGCCTCAGCTGACCCCGTCTGCTCGGCTTTCTAAGGAAAATCTTTTATGAGTGTAGAACGTCTTGAAAAAATTCGTCGGTCGCTTCAGCGGGGATATGCGACACACTTCGAAGGGCCCAAAGACACTCCTGAGGAGCGGTTCATCGTTGAGAAATTCATCGTGCAGGAATTGTTACGCTCAATGAAATCGAGGGGCGAGGAACAATATTTTGGCCCCGTTCGACCTCCATCCCTCGGTGATCCACCAGACTGCGTGGTTTCTGACGGCGACGGTAAGCCGGTAGCTGTCGAAGTTACAGAATTTGTGTCGGAAGAGGCGATTAAGAGAAATTGGAGGATAAAGAGAGATCCGCAAAAGACGTGGCGGGACTCCATCTATCGACGCTGGGAGCCGAATGAGGTAATCGAGAAGATCAAGCGTATCATCCGAAAGAAGGACGGTAAGACATTCAAGGGTGGACCCTACGCAAAGAAAATTCTTCTTATCTTCACTGACGAAGACGCTCTCATCAGTGGGCGCTTTGAATACAAGAAGCTTTTCTCAGAACAATCATTCGGACCAGTTGATCAGATTGATGAGGTGTACTTTTTGTTCTCTTACGTAGGAGAGGCTCACCCTTACTACCATCGTGATAATCCCCTCTACGATGCGAAATTTGATCAAGGATATCCATATATCAAGTTATCTCTGAAATAGAAAATTCACGTTATGAAATGCGCTATTTGCCAGCATGGACGGACTGCGGATGGCTACACGACCATCGTCCTGGAACGCGCCCAGACAACCGTAGTCTTCAAGAAAGTCCCGGCAAAAATCTGTAGCACTTGCGGGGAAGAATACGTTTCCGCTGCGGTGAATGAAGCCCTTCTTCGCCAAGCTCAAGAGGAAGCAAGACGCGGCGTCGCCCTTGAGATGCTCGACTTTGCCGCATAGAAGGCAGCGAATCGCACGGCTATTGAGAGAGGAAGGCGGGTTGTGCCCCGCTAACTCGCCCCATGACCTGCGTTCATGCCGTCTAAAATTCGCCAAGACGAGGCTTGGAACAGCTCACGAAAATCGCTCCCAGGCGGCTTGCCGACTCACACCCAGAGCCTTTCCGATTTGTGTCCAGGTGACCCCTCTCTTACGGAGGGTGTGGACATGCTGCTTGAGGGTGTCTGCCACCGAGCGAACAGTGACGGCCGCCGGGCCTAGAGTACGCAGGAGTTCAGCATCGGTGAGAGAATCCCAGCCCGGAAAGACCGGGGCTGCCTCGCCGTCCAGGATGTTGTTACACACCGCCACGCAGACGTCGCAGATATAGACCCCTGGCCCGCCAATGAGCTTGCTCACGGTCTCTGAATCTTTTCGGCAGAAGGAGCAGAACAGAAGGTTCGTCTCAGTGGTTGCCATGAGCGTCGCTCGGCTGGGGTGGGGCTGCCTCGCTGTCCAGGATGTTGTTGCACACCTCGACGCAGGCGTCACAGATATAGACCCCTGGTCCGCCAATGAGCTTGTTCACGGTCTCTGAGTCTTTTTGGCAGAAGGAGCAGTAAAGCAGCGCTTCCTTTTTTGCGCTTGCTGGCATAGTGGCCTCCTCGCAGTTGATGAGTCAAGGATATCTTGACGTTTGAAGATTGTCAAGGTTACCTTGACATGGTCCGGTTGCGGGGACAAATCCTGGCTCAGCGCAGCCGGTCCGCTAGATGATGCCGGTCGTTCAGCGAGGCCAGGCGCCACAGCGAAAATAAGCCAAACTGACTGAAGACGATGGTGCTGCGTGACGCCAGGTCGATCTTGAGGTGGTGGATGTTGCCCAGGTCGAGGCCGAGCGCCGCGCACAGAATCGTGGCAATCGTCATCGTGTGACTCACCACTACCACCGAGCCGTCACACGCCTGCTCGCGCAGCCGATCAACAACCGGCCAGGCGCGGCTCTGCAAGGTTTCCAAGGTCTCGCCGCCCGGCGGTGGGGTGTGGGCCGGGTCTTGTTGCCAGCGGTGGAAGAACTCGGTGTGTTCGCCCAGCAGCTGCGCGCCGGTCAGGCCCTCAAGCTCGCCCTGATCCCACTCCCGCAGGGCGGCGACGGTCTCACAGCCCAGGCCGTGCGGCTCGGCAATCCGGCGCGCGGTTTCCAAGGCGCGCTGCAGGGGGCTGGACAGAATCAGGCCGGGACGCTTGGCGGCAAAGGTGGCGGCGACCGCCTCGGCCTGGCTCAAGCCTTTTGGCGTCAGCGGAATATCGGTGATGCCCTGGCAGCGTCCGTCACGGTTCCACTCGGTCTCGCCGTGACGGACCAGATGCACAGTCAGCGGACCCTGGCTCGGCATTCAGTAAATGACCTTCTCCTCGGTCAGTTGGGCGATCTCCGACTCGCTCAGGCCCAGGATTTCTCCAAACACATAGGCGTTGTGCTGGCCCATGACCGGGGCGGGCCAGCGTAGTTCACCCGGAGTCTTGGACAGGTGAAACTGATGGCCCTCATAGGGAGACGGCCCCATCTCCTTGTGATCGAGATACTGGAACATGTTCCAGGCGGCCAGGCGCGGGTCCTGGTGCAAATCCAGGCAGTTCTGGACCACCCCGGCCGGAACGCCGGCCTGCTGCAAGCGGTCCGCCGCAGCCTCGGCTTCCTGCTCGGCCGCCCAGGCGCCGAGCACCTCGTCGAGCGCCTCGGCGTTTTCGAGGCGCTCGGTCTGGGTGGCAAAGCGCACCTCATCGCCCCAGTCGGGCTTGCCCAGCACGTCGAGCAGGCCCTGCCACTGAGCGTCGGTGCTGACCGAGACGGCCAGCCAGCGGTCTTCTCCCTGACATTGGTACACCCCGTGCGGGGCGGCACGAACCGAGCGATTGCCCTCGCGGTTCAGCACCCGACCGTTGACCCGGTAGTCGAGCAGGGCGGGTGATAAAAAGTGGAGGGCGGCCTCGTACTGGGCCATGTCGATGTACTGGCCCTTGCCGGTCCGTCGCCGGTAGTCGAGCGCCGCCATGAGCGCGGTCGCGCCAAAACGGGGGGCGATGAAGTCGGTGTAGGCGCCGTAGGGCGGGGCCGGGTCACGGTCGGGCCAGCCCGAGATATGGTAGTAGCCGGTCAGCGAGGCCATCAGATTGCCGAAGCCGGGGTAGAGCGCGTGGGGTCCGGTCTGACCCTGCTGACAGGTAGACAGCATGATCAGCTCGGGATTGAGCTTGCGCAGGTTCTCATAATCCAGTCCCCAGTTGCGCATCGCCTTGGGGGTAAAGCTCTCCAGCACAACATCGGCCCAGGCGATCAGCTGCTTGGCCAGTTCCTGCGCCTTGGGCTTGCTGAGGTCGAGGGTGATGCCGTGCTTGCTGGTGTTGAAACTGGCAAAGAACTGGCTGCGGTCGAGGCCGGGCTGGCCGTCCGTCCAGGGCGGGGCTTGGCGCAGAATGTCGGGCCGGGCGTGGGACTCGACCCTGACGACTGTCGCCCCATGGTCGGCCAGGTATTTGGCGGTAATGGGGCCAACGCCGACCCAGGCGAAGTCAGCGACTTTGATGCCTTCGAATGCGTAACGGCGCTCCATGCGGTGTCTCCTCAAAAGCGGTGGCGGCTCAGACGGCTCCGACCGTCCGCAGGACGGCCAGCTTTTCCCGGCCATAGCCCAGCAGTTCGCCGTAGACCTCGGCATTGTGCTCCCCGATGTGCGGGGCGCGCCCGGCGACCGACAGCGGGGTGTGGCTGAGTTTGGCAAACGGCCCCGGATAGGGAATTGTCGCGCCCAGATCTTCGTGCTCGACCGGCACGAAAAATTCGCGGGCGGCCAGCTGCTCGCTGGCGGTGATGTCTTCCGCGGTGGCGACCGGGGCGAGCAGAATGCGCCGCTTCAGGGCGCCGGCGTAGATCTCGGCCTTGGTCAGGGTCTTCAGAAACGCGGTAATCGCCGCCTCAATCTCGTCAATCTCCTTCTGGACCTCGTCGCCCCTGGCGTTCATGAAGGTGGCCGGTCCCCACTGGGTCCAGTCTTTGTCGAGCATCCACTGCGGGGCCAGGCCTTTTTCGTCCATCCAGCCGATGAATGCCGTGAGCGACGGGGTGAGGGGGCCGCCGGCGACCAGCAGCGTGATATAGCCGTCCTTGCACGGAAAGACGAGGCGTTGGCGCATGCCCTCAGAGCCGGCAAACACGCCGTTACGCTCGACCGAGTTGCCGTGCAGGATCGGAAACGCCTGCTCGTTCATCAGCGTCCAGACCACGCAGGCCTGCATGTTGACCACAACGTGTTGGCCCTCGCCGCTAATCTCACGCGGATAGTGGGCGGTCATCGAGCCGACCGCCGCTTCGGCGCTGGCGTGAAAATAGCTCTGCAACAGGTTGATGCGGGCCGGCCCGCGGTCCTTCTCGCCCATGATGGCCATGGCTCCGCCGGTTGCCCAGGCGATCAGGTCGTCAGCCTGCTGGTCGCGCCCGGCTTCGGTATCGCCAAACGGGGTAATCGAGGTCAGGATGATGCGCGGGTTGCACTGCGACAGGGCTGCGTAGCCGAGACCCAGCTCGTCCAGATAGCCGACCGGAAAGGTCTCGATCACAAAGTCCGAGACCGCGACCAGATCGCGCAACACGGCCCGCCCGTCGGCCGTTTCCAGGTCGAGGGTGACGCCTTTTTTGCCGGCGTTATAGGCGAACCAGAACAGGCTTTTCTCGGGGTCCGCCTCGTCGTGATAAAAGGGCGGCAGGCTCCGCGCCGCGTCCCCGCCCGGCGGCTCTATCTTAATCACCTCGGCGCCCATATCGGCAAACATTTTCCCGCACAGCATGCCTTTTTCGTCGCTCAGGTCGAGAACCCGGTAGCCGGCCATCAGCGCGCTGCGCCCTGGGGCGGATGTCGTCATTGCGTGGCTCCTTGTCGGGTGTGGAATCGGCGCCGCAGTCCAGGCGCTGGGCGAACTCTAGTGCTGAACC
>JAGWBB010000008.1 GCA_021296095.1 Desulfurellaceae bacterium
TTGACGGGCTTCTCTCCCCGCGAATGCCATCATTACTTCCAGCATTGTGGCTACAGATAATGGTGAACCGCTCTAGGTGAGAGTACGGTAATATCTATATCAAGCGTCTCGCCATCGCAGGGATTGGTAACGTCCCAAGTCGCTATGTCAGAATCATTGTCAAAAACTCGCGCGGTCTTCGTGATACACATACTCGGCGTCACAAACTCCGTTGCCGCAAACCCCTGCGTCTCCTCCGACCATTCGACCTTCGCTCGCTGCCCATCACTCAACCGTATTGTTCCCGAGCCAGACACGCCCTCAAGAAATTCCACCCCGGGCGTGACGACCGTAAACTCCACCCGGTCGAACTCGACCTCATCGTCATACACCACCGCAGTGTGTTGGCCTTCCCCGAGGAGATTATAGTTCACGAGGAGCACATAGCCGTTGTCGGCATCCCCACATACGTCCAGGGTGTCGCCTCGGGACGATCCATACAGAATCTCAAGAGGTTCTTCGCCATTGAAACGGACGGTGAGCGTTCCAGCCTCACATTTCCACCCGGACAATATCCCGATTCCGCTGACCGTGCTTTCCTGGGCCGGGACCTCAATGCGGTCTGCCCACCCCACAGACGAGAGAGCAAAAACAAGTCCTAGAACAGCAATGATTGTATACATCTTCAGCTTCCCTTTTCAGAACACAGATCAGGGGATCGTATCTCAGCGCGGTGTCACTTCCATATTCAGATTATTTGTATAAATAAGAGCTGTAGCCGAGCCTCTCTCGAACTGTCAAGTTGAGAGGCGTCCGTCCTCAGAGCCTCTCAGAGACCGATTTCACTCACCTTTTGGGCCGGCTCGCACATAGCAGACAGGCCACCCGCCCCACGCCCCTGCCTGCTCACCGTCCGGGGAGGAGAGCGGGCGGGCGGGCGATTCTTGCAGTTCTCGCTTGTGGTCTGGAAGCGGCGTCAAGGCTGCGCTTGGGCGGGCGACGCTGTTCGCTCAATGAGCGCTTCCAAGGCACGCCCCTGCTGGCGTAAGACTTCCATCGTTTCCACATGGCCGTCGGCGTGCTGCTGTTCGCGGCGCAGCCCCTCCTGGCTCATCTTGCGAATCCCCCAGGCGATAATCCCGGCTTGCAGGAGACCAACAAGGACGGCGGCCCCAGCCTGCATGTAGGTGGCCCACAAAGCAATGTTGTTCCCGGTCTGTTGCGCGGCAAGGCTGGCCTGCTGAAAGGCGATGGTGGCGGCTTCCAACTCCGCCATATAACGATTGCTCCTAATCCGCGGCGGCGAGGGCTGGCTGCTGGACCTGGGGCTGGCCGTGGATTCCCCGCAGGTGGGGCATGATCTCGGAGGCGAACATCTCCATGTTCTTCAGCGTCTTGTCGTGCGGCATGTCGCCGAAGTGCAGCAGAACCGGCATGGTCCCAAAGCCGAGCGTTTTTGCCGCGTTCTCCAAGCGCTGACGCACGGTGTCCACCCCGCCCACAATGCAGAAGCCCTTTTCGTTCAGCTCATGAAACGACATCTTGCTCCAGTCCATCTGGTCGGCGTGGCTCAGGATGTTCATCATCGATGCATGGCTGACATAGCCCGGCGGGAACAGAAACTCGGGCTTCTGACGCAGCCCGAAGTGATACAGCCACAGCAGATGCTCGGCCGCTTCTTCCTCGGCCTTGGCGTCGGTGTCGGCCACATATACCGGATAGACGTGGCCGAGCTGGTAGGGCGAGGCCGTGTAGCCGAACTTTTCGGCACACTCGCGGTACATGTCGAAATACATCTTGACCAGATTCTCCGGCATGTACACGGCCAGATAGGTATACTTGCGGTCCGGGTGGGCGCACCACTCAATTGTCTCGGAGCTGCCAAAGCCCGGAATCCAGATCTTGGGATGCGGCTTTTGCAGCGGTCGAGGCCAGACGTTGGCATACCGGACCTCAAAGTGCTTGCCCTCCCAGGAAAAGGGCCCGGGGTCGGTCCAGGCCTTGAGGATCAGGTCGTGCGCTTCACGGAAACGCTCCATCGAATAGCTGGGGTTGATGCCCATCGAGAAGTACTCGCAGCCGATGCCGCGCACAAAGCCCGAGATGACCCGCCCGCCGGTGATAACGTCGAGCATGGCCACTTCTTCGGCCACCCGCAGCGGATGGTCGCGCAAGGGCAACCCGTTGCCGACAATCGCGATTTTGAGCCGCGAGGTGCGCCGCGCCAGCATGGCGCCCATGATGTTGGGGGCCGGCATCGTGCCATAGGCGTTCTGGTGGTGCTCGTTGACGCACACGCCGTCAAAGCCCAGCGTCTCGGCGTACTCCAGCTCGTCCAGATAGCGGTTGTACAACTGCTGACCCTCGGCCGGGTCATAACACTCGTTGGACAGCGTGACCCAAGCCGACGGATACTTGTCCGGCTTGTCGGCAAAATCCTGGGGCAGATGCGGCCACGGCATGAGATGAAACGCGTAGAACTCCATGACTTACTCCTTGAGAGCCCTCGGCTCATGAGCCGCCAGCAGGCTCGATTCAAACACGATCCGCCCTTCCCGCTCCTGGGCGGCAATCCGGGCCTCCATATCCGACCCGAGCTGAATCGTGCGCTGCTGCGGAAACTTGTCCCGTTCCAAGGGCGGACGCAGATAAAACTCGTCCGGTGAGTTGAGTGACATCATGCCCTTGGGCGGTTCCAGAAACCACTCGCGGCGCATGAAGCCGGGACTGAAAAAAACCTGCCGGTCCGCGTCCGACCACTCGCGGTTGAGGATACCGTGAATCGAGGCCTGGAGCAGATCGATTGGAATGTCCCACCACAGGTCGAACAGCACCGCATAGCCACGGTCGCCGAGCTTGGGGTTGGCCCGTACCCCGGTCCGGGCGTTGATAAAGGCCAGCCTGCCGTCCCGGTCGTACTCTTCGATGCGTAGCGGAAAAAAGGACTGCTGATCGACCCAGTAGATCAGCTTGCTCATGTAGTAGTTGGCGTGCCAGTCTTTTTTGGGCAGCGACTCCAGCACATAGCAGGGCACCCCGCCGTCCTCGGTGTACAGCGGATAATCCGGCCCCATGAGCTTGACATCCGCAGCGTGGACATCGATGTAGTTGCCCTCGGTGTCGGTCAGCACCGCAGTCTGTCGGGTGACCGGAAAACGCACGGTCTCATACAGCGTGTCTACGCCGAGAATCCGCCACTCAAACTCCCAGGCGTCCCGCCCGATCAGGTCGTCGAAGGTCGCCGCCCCGTTGGGCAGGCGATCCTCGCGCCGGGGCGCGGGCTGGCGCCGGATACGCCGCATGGAGGGCGAGTAGGCAAACAGTTCGACCTTGGTCGGAAAGCTCTGATCGGTCCGGTAGCCGATGAACAACGTCTGGGTCCCGTAGCGCTCGGCCGGAGACACAGCCTGCGACAGCCAGCGGAAGACTTCCTTGCCGGGTTTGGCGGTGTACAGATGCTCGGCAAAACCGCCCTGGGGCAGGTACAGGATGGGAATGATCGACACCCGCTGGTCCATGAAGCCGGAGCCGGTCAGGGTCGTGGCGATGTCGATCAGGGTGCTGTTCCAGTACGGAGAGTGGGGGTACTCCATGGACCGAATACCCATTTCTTCCGCGCTGTAGGGCGCTGCAAACGGAAATTTTTCAGCCGGCAGATACGGCACCTGGGCGTCACGGGGGGTATCGGTCCGCAGGTCGAGCCGGGCCTGTTCCTGGGCCGACAGCTCGTCCACAGTCCGCCACGTCCGAGTCGGGGTGTCCTGGGCCAGAGTCCAGACCGGACACACCGCCAGGCTGATCAGCATCAGCCCCCAGACGCGGCCCCTGCCGGTCATGGCGCCCCGACCTCCATCACCCCGACCGGGATCTCAAAAACCAGGTGGCCGGCCGCCTCCTGAGCCCGGATGCGGGCCGCTACCTCGGGCGCCGGCGCGACCGTCCGGTCCTGGGGAAATTTCTCTGGATACAGCAATGGACGCAGATAAAACTCGGCCGGTGAATTCACCAGGGTCTGGGTTTTCAGGGGATGCATCAGCCAGCCGCGGCGCATGAAATCCGGACTAAACGCCACCTCTTTATCCTTGACCGACCACTCCTTGACCAGGTGGGCGTCGTGGATGCTGTAGCTCATCAGGTCAAGCGATACATCGTAGTACAGGGTCATCAGCGCCGCATAGCCCTTGTCCTTGAGGGTCGGATTATCCTGTCTGGCGATCCGCACCTCAACGACCTGGAGCTGGCCATCGTGATCGTACTGCTCGATACGCAGCGGGTAGAAATAGTGACGGTCCAGCCAGTAGATGAGTTTGCTGGTCGGATAGTTGGGCAGCCAATCCTCGCGGGTCGTGGATTCGACCACATAACACTCCACGCCGCCGTCGGGACGGTAGAACGGATAGCTGTCCCACATCATTGTGAGCTGGTCGGTCGCGGCGTCGAAAAACGTGCCGTCCGGATTGGCTAGGGTCACGGTCGGGCGCGTAGTGGGAAAGCGCACCGTCTCATACAAGACGTCGGTCCCCAGCACACGCCAGCGAAACTCCCACGCATCGCGGCCGACGATATCGTCAAACGACTGGACATTGTTGGGGAAGCGCTCGCCCCGCCGGGGCTGGGGAATCCGCCGCACCCGGCGCATGGCCGGGGCGTAGGCAAAATAGTCCAGCTTGGTCGAGTTTTCCTTATCGGTCCGGTGCATGATCCACAGGTCCTGGGCGCCCTGCAGTTCGGCCGGTGAGGAGTAATAAAACACCATCCGAAAGAAATCCTGACCCGCCGGCGTTGCCAGATGACCGGCAACGCCGTCCTCGGCCGGCATATAGAAATTGAGCCCGATCGTGACGCCCTGGTTCAGGTAGCCGCCGCTGGTCATTGAGCCGAAGGCGTCGGCCATGACGTGCGACCAGCGCGACACATGGGTGAACTCCATGGAGCGATAGCCCAACTCCTCGGCCGTATACGGCGCCTCAAACGGATAGGGCTCCGCCGGCAGATAGGGAATGGTCGCGCTGCGCGGGGTGTCGGTCCGAAAGTCGAGCCCGACTTTTTCTTCCGCCGACAGCTCGGCAAGCGTCTTCCAGGATTTCGGCCGAGCGCCGTTGTCCTGGGCGCCAATTACAGCCGGACACAGCAGGACGGCGAGCAGGCAGATGTGGACGACAAACGTATTCATGGGCTAAAACTCGTAGCTCAGCTCCCAGCCGATATTATCGTACTTGCCATAGATGGCGTACAGGTCGGTCCCATAGCCGCCGCTGAAGGCCGTATAGGTCATGCGGCCGGTGATGAACTGGGAGAAATTATAGCTGGCCGTCAGTCTGGTTTTCATGCCCTGCCACTTGCGGTTGGGGCCGCTGAGCCACGGGATGGCCGTCACGCTGACGTTGAGGCGGTCGCGCGTAAAGCGGAACGGCCGGCCGACAAACACCACCGGCAGGACGTTCCACTCGTCACCAATCGCCCCGCCGAATCCGCTACCCAGGGTGTCGCGCCAGTCAAAGGTGTACAGCAGCGAGGGCTGGAAAATAAACGAGGTGTTGCCCGGCAGGGCAAATTCCAGCGCAACCGCGGCCCGCATCGTATCCCGGGACACATGCCCACCGGATTTGAAACGCTCGCCCAGGCCGGCCCGGCGCCGGGTCGCCACCATCCGCCGCACGTCTTTGGCGTTGTGCTCCTTGGTGTTGATATGAAAATCGGGCGCCGGCAGGCTGCTGGTCGCACCAAAGCGGCTGGTGTCCTGAAACTCGACAGCCTTGGTCCACAGGCCCTCAACCCGCAGCACCATGGGCAACTCACCGACTATGGGCACGTTGGCGAACGAGGTGGCATAGTCGGCCGTGATCCCGAAATGGTGCAGGCGGGTGTGGCGGGGCTGCAGAATCAGGTGGATATCCCCGTCCTGGTCAATCGCCCGATCAACAATGAAATTCTGGGCCGACTTGTTCCACGCGTAGTAGTACACCAAGCCCCAGGTCAGGGGCTCCATGGACACGTCCAAACGGGCGCCGAACTCGTGGTCGCCCCAGTTTCCGGACGAGGGGCGGCGGCGCTTGAGGATATAATTGCCGAAGAAATCCTTGCGGCCCATCAACAAGTCCTCGTCGCTGGTCAACAGGCTTTCGGCGTTCGGCGGCAGGAAGGGCAGTGCCCAGGGTGCGCCGTAGGGCGCGCTGCGGTCGTGCTCGAAATGCGGAATCCACAAGAAGTTGAGCGAGTTGGCACCAAAGAAATACGTCGTATTCAGCATAAAGACCGGCAGCCGCCGGAATTCATACTCGTTGGCCTCGACCTGGGCACCCTCGCGGTTGTCGATGGCGTTGATCGTGTCAATATACCGCCCGTCCATTTTTCCCCAGGCGATCTGCTGCTTGCCGATCACCAGGTCCAGATTATGGGTGCGGTAGCTGACGTACAGCTCGCGCACGATCCGATCAAGATTGTGGTAGCCACGCAGCGTCTCGCTCACCCGGTCGCCGTACAGGCCCGACGAGTCCTGCCAGTTGTACACCCCGTCGTACAGAAAATGGCTGATATTGGTGATCTCGATATTGGGCGAGAGCTGATAGTGGCTCTCCAGTTCCAGCAGGTTCTGAAGCTGCAGGAAACGGAAGTCTCGGCGACGGTTGTGAATCGTCTGGCTGCTGGTCAGCAAGACATCCGACCACTGCCGATAAAAGCCCTTAAAGGTCAGGGCCGGCACCCGGCGTTCAATCGGCTGACGCACATAGCGACCGGCCGGATCGAAGGTTGCCAGAAAGCGGTCGAAGCGTGACCAGTTATTACTCGCCCAGCCGATCGGCTTGCTCAACGGCCCGTCCCACAGCGCATAGCTGGGCGAGGTCCACAGCAGGAGGACAAGACATCCTAGCAGGCAGGCTGGTCTGAAACGGTGCGGTTGTCCCATTCGTGTGACTATCCTTTCTGTACGAACAGCCCGCCTTATGCTCCGGCGGCCTGCTGGACGAGAATGCCGTCGGCCGCCAGTGCGGCGATCCGGTCTGCCCCATAGCCCAGGTAGCGTTCCAGCACGGCGGCATTATGCTGGCCCAGATCGGGCGCGGGCACGACCTGGGGCAGCGGATGACCGGAGAAGCGGAACGGAAAGCCGGGGATCATGAAGTCGCCTAGCAGCGGATCGGACACCGAGCGGACGGCCTGGCGCTCGACCAGGTGCGGATGCTCGACCACCTCGGGCACGGTCAGCACCGGGGCGGCCGGCACCCGTTCGCGGTCCAGGGCGTCCAGCGCCGCCTGGCGGTCGGGCAGAGACAGCAGCCAGCGCTCAATCTCGGGCATCAGGATGTCGCGATTCTTGCGCCGCACACGGACATTGCGAAAGCGCGGGTCGTCCGACAGATCGGGCCGTTGCATAGCCCTGGTCAGCCCCTGCCACTGGTGGTCCAGGGCGGCGATAATCATGATATAGCCCTGGCGTGCCTTGAACACGCCGCACGGCGTCAGCCCGGTGTGGTGCGAGCCGCCCCGGGTCGGAATGAACTTGCCCTGGGTCGCCGTATAGGTTGCCAGGCTGAAATCGTGGGTGTGGATGTAGGAATCAAGGAGCGACACATCGATGTACTGGCCCTCGCCGCTGCGTTCACGGTGCAGCAGGCAGCAGGCAATTGCGGCCAGGGCGTGGACACCGGTACTGACATCGCCCATGGCCACCATGGGGATGACCGGCGGCTGGTCGGGCTCGCCCATCACCTCGGTCACGCCGGCATACGCCTGGGCGATATAGTCAAAGCCCGGCACGTGGGACAGCGGACCGGTCTGGCCCAGGGCCGAAATCGAACACATCACCAGCCTGGGGTTGAGTTCCTTCAGCACCTCGTAGCCCAGCCCCAGACGCCCGATCACCCCCGGGCTGTAATTCTCGACCACCACGTCAACATGCGGCACCAGGGCGCGAACCAGCTCACGTCCGACTTCGGTCTTGAGATTCACACACAGGCTGTGCTTGCCCAGGTTATGCTGCATGAAATAGCCGCTGCGGCCCTTTTTCCAGACCGGGTTCTGACGTGCCGGGTCTCCGGCCGGGGCTTGTTCGACCTTGATGACCTCGGCTCCCATTTCGGCCATCAGTTTGGTCGTCGTCGGGCCGGCGACAATCTGGGTAAAATCCAGCACGGTGTAGCCGGCCAACATCCCGCTCGTGTTTTGTGCGGCCATATGCGCCCCTCCTGACATGCCAATCTCGCCAATCCGGCAAGAGAGCCTCCAGCGACTGAATGACTGTTCAGTCGCTGGAAACCGAGCGGGATTGTACTCGGGAACGCCCGAACATGCAAGCAGACAGCCAGCCCCGGTCGGGGGTGTGGAACGGACGCTGGACTCAGGGGCTGAGAGCCGGTGTGTGGCGGTCTATCCAGTCGGCCAGGGGCGAAAACACCTGTTGGGCCGCCGCCGTTCCGAGCAGCACGTCGAGATGGCCCCAGTCCTGGAGCAGGGAGTACTCGACGTCACGGCTGGCCGTGGCCCGGGCAGTATACTCGACCCGTCCGGTCCAGCCGATACCGGCCTTGTCCATATTGCTGCTGGCAAAGGCGATGACCGGAATGGTGAGGGCGCGCAGCGCGCCGGCGTAGTCGAACTGGGCGTCGGCCAGATGACGCGCCAACTCGAAACCGCCGTGATTCTGGACCCGCGGCCAGTAGCGATCCTGGTGCAGGAATATCCGGGCCAGGACCAGGATATCGGCATAGCCGCCCTTGGCGTTTGACAGGCCGCCCTGCTGACCATAGGTCGGAGATACAAACAGAAAGTGTTTCAGCATCTCAGCCCGGTTCTCGAACAGGTGGACCGGCATGAAATCGGGACCGTCGGGCTCGGCCAGGGTGTCGTGCAGCATCTTGATCCAGCGCCGGTAGGGCACATAGCGCCGCTCCAGATCGTCGGCAAACCAGGTCGGGGTCTCGGGTCGTTCCCGGTAAATCGCACGCGCCTCGGGCGGCTCAAGGGCGTAGCCGTCCAGCAGGGCCAGGCCGAGCACGTCCTGGCGGCTGTAGCGGGCCGCCATCAGGGCTGCAAACGTTGCCCCGCGGCTATAGCCGCCAACGAAGATTTTTTGCACCCCGCTCGTCTGCCGGACAAAATCCGCAGCCGCAGCCGTATCCTCAATAAACACCTGGGCGGTCCAGCCCTGCATGAAACCGGACTCGAAGATCTGCTCCCGGGTGATGAAATGCGTCCGATAGTCGAGGGTCCAGGTCTCGATCCCGCGCCGGGCCAGATACAGCCGCAGGTCGTAGCGCTCATCGGCCACCACGACCTCGCCGTGGTGGTGCGTGCCGGGCAGAAAGAAAAATACCGACCGGGCGGCGGCCGACGGCGTGTCCACGCTCCGAATACGGTGCACGGCGATATAGTCGTGCTGGCCGTGCGGGGGACGGGCACTCGTCCACACGCTCTCGCGCAGCCCCGGATAGCCGGCAATCGCCCGCTCGGTCACACTCTGGGTCCAGCCCGAGGCGGCGACCGACGCCGGTCCGCCCGGAGTGGACGCGGGCGGCGGCCGCCCGGCGGGAGTCGCTGCGGGCGGCGGGTCGGCGTACAGCCTGGGATTCGAGAACGGCTTTTTTTGCGGCTGGCCGCAGGCGCTGACAAGAAAGACGAGGGCAACGATGAACGATGAATGATGAATGATGAATGAAAAGACCCGCTTCATCGTGACTCCAGGAGGACAGAGCCCTCCGTTCAGCATTCAGCCTTCCTCGTTCCGCACTGCTCAGGTCAGCACCTGCCCGTCGCGGAGCTGTTGAATCTCGGCTTCCGACATGCCCAGCAGCTCGCCCAAGACCTCATCGGTATGCTGGCCCCGCAGCGGGGCGGCGGCGCGAACCTCGCACGGCGTGTCCGACATCTGCCACGGAATGCCGGCATGCACGCGCGGGCTGAACTCGGGATGGTCTTTGCGGACCAGGTAGCCGCGCGCTTCGAGGTGTGGGTCGGTGGCCATATCCTTGTTGCTCATCGACGGAAAGGCTGCCACCCCGGCTTGTTGCAGCACCTCGGTCACCTCCCAGCGGTCGCGCTGCGCGGTCCAGGCGCTCAGGATGTCCTCCAGCGCATCCTCGTTGGCCTTGCGGGCGGTGGCATTCGCAAAGCGCTTATCGCTCGCCAGCTCGGGCTGGCCAATGGCCCGACACAGGGCCTGCCATTCGGCGTCCGAGCCGCACACGATCGTCACCCATTTATCGGCGTCGCCCCGGCACTTGAAGCAGCCGTGGGGCGCCATCCAGGGGTCGTGGTTGCCGTCCCGTTCGGCCTGGGTCTTGTTCATGGCGTAGTCCATCAGCCCCTCGGGCATCAGGACCAATAGTGCCTCCCACAGCGCCAGATCGACGTGCACGCCCCGGCCGGTCCGCTGCCGGTAGGCCAGGGCCGCCAGGGCGGCAAACGCCCCAAAGATGCCGGCGTTCGGATCGCCGTAGGAAATCCCGACCTCGGCCGGCCCCTTATCCCGATAACCGGACAGCGAGGAAATGCCGGCCAGGGGCACCGAGGCCGGCCCATAGCCCATATACTTACGCTCAGGGCCGGTCTGGCCATAGCCACAGATTGAAATCATGATCAGGTCGGGCTTGAGCTGGCTGAGCGTGTCATAGCCGAAGCCCATGCGCTCAATCGCGCCGGCCGAAAAGTTCTGGACGACGATATCGGACTGGGCCGCCAGCTTTTTGACAATCTCGACCGCCTCGGGTCGGCCCAGGTCGAGCTGTATGCTCTTCTTGCCCTGACTGTACTGGTTGAAATAACCGGCCCGGTTGGGGCCCGGCTGGTCATCCGCAAACGGCGGGATCAGGCGCGTGACACACGGCCGTTTCTCGCTCTCAATACGGATCACCTGTGCGCCCATATGGGCCATCTGCAGCGTACAGTAGGGTCCGGCCCAGGCCCAGGTGAAGTCCAGCACGCGAATGCCGTCCAGGGGTCGTGATGATGACATGCGATACCTCGTTCCGCGTTCAGATAATGCCCCTCTGCTTCAGGTCGGCCAGCTCGTCCCCGGACAGGCCGAGCTGGCCGCAGTAGACCGCTTCATTATGCTCGCCCAGCAGCGGGGCCGGGCGGGGCGTCTCGACCCCGCCCTCGGACACCTTGAACGGAGCGCCGGGGTAGTCCAGCGTGCCGGCGACCTGATGGCTGATCGTGGTGAAGAACTCGCGCGCCTTCAGGTGCTCGGAGGCAAACAGGTCGGCCATGGTATTCACCGGCGCCATGCAGATACGGCGCTCCTGGCCGGCCTTGTACAGGTCGGCCACCTTCCAGTTGGCCGCCCACTCCTGGAGCAGCGGAAAGAGCGCGTCGTAGTTCAGGCCGCGCTGGACCCGATCTTCGAAGATCTCCAGCGTGGCCCATTCGGGATTCCCCATCAGCTCCACCAGGCGCTGCCACTGGTCTTCTTCGACGTTGATCACAAACAGCTTGCCGTCCTGGCAGTCGAGCATACACCACGGAAAAATCGAGCGCCGGCCCAGGCGTGAGGTCTCATTCCCGGCATAGGTGTAATGGGTGAAGTTCATTTCCAGAATGGCGGCAATACACTCCTGAATCGACACGTCAACGTGCTGGCCCTGGCCGCTCAGCAGCCGGTGATAATACGCGCCCAGGCTGGCCACTGCGGCGTGCACGCCGCCCTGGAAATCGGCCTGATGGCCAAAGGCCTTGAGCGGCGGCAGGTCGGCATAATCCGAGGCGCCGGGGCTGATGAACGCCCAGCCCCCGGCGTTGCTGGCCGTCAGCTCAAAGGCGTGGTAGTCGCGGTAGGGTCCGGTGCAGCCGAAATACGAAATCGTGGTCATGATCAGGCCGGGATTGGTCCGCCGCAGCGTGTCGAAGTCCAGCCCCAGGCCGGCCATCTCGGGCGGCCGATAGTTGTGGATCAGCAGGTCGGCCTGGCTGCACAGACTCTGCAACAGCCCCCGTCCGTGTGGCGTACGCAGGTTCAGCGTCGCCCCAAGCTTGTTGGCGTTCAGATACAAAAACAGCCCGCTCTTTTCCGGGTGGGGGGTATCGCCGGGGAAGGGTCCGCGCCCGCGGGCGCTGTCGCCGCCGGGCTCCTCAAGCTTGATCACCTCGGCCCCCAGGTCGGCCAACAGCTTGCCCAGATAGGGCGCCGAGACCAGATTGCCACATTCCAGGACTTTCAGACCGGTCAGGAGTTGTTCTGCCATGTCGTGTCTCCGCTAGATCACACCGCTAGATCACACCTCGCTCGCGCAGGCCGGCCAGCTCCTCGGCCTGCAGTCCGAGCAGATCCTGATACACCTCGTGATTATGCTCGCCCAGAGCCGGGCCAACAGACCGCGCCGCCCCCGGTGTGTCGCTCAGCTTGGGCACAATGCCCTGCATGCGGATTGCCCCCAGCAAGCGGTCGTGCAGGCTGAGCAGCATGTCCCGGGCCTGAAAGTGCGGGTCGGCCGCAATATCGGCCATGCTGTTGACCGGCCCGGTCGGGATGATGGCGGCTTCGAGACGCGGCAGCAGTGCGGACAGTTCGTGTTCGGCCGTCCAGCCGGCCACAATCGCGTCAATGGCGTCCCGGTTCTCGCCGCGCGCCGCAGCCCTGGCAAAACGCGGGTCGGCCAGCAGGTCTGCGCGGCCCATGACCCGGCACAGGCGCTCGAACAGCTTGTCGGACTGGGCGGCAATAATGATCCATTTGCCGTCCCGACACGGGTACAGATTGGATGGGGCAAAACCGGGCAGGCTCGTGCCGGTCCGGGTCCGGACATAGCCGGTTTTGTCATACTCGGTGAGCGCCCCCTCCATGACCGCGAACACCGCCTCATACAGGGCCGTATCAATGACCTGGCCGCGCCCGCCGTTCACATCCCGGTGGTACAGGGCCAGCATGATGCCCAGGGCCGAAAACATGCCGGCCAGGGAATCGCCGATGCTCACCCCCACCCGACCGGGCGGCCGGTCGGGGAAGCCGACGCTGTGGCGCAGCCCGCCAAACGCTTCGGCCACTGCGGCAAAGCCGGGCTTGTGGCGGTTCGGTCCGGTCTGACCGTAGCCCGACACCCGGGCAAATATCAGACCCGGGTTGCGCTCGCGCAGCACCTCATAGCCCAGCCCCCAGCCCTCGAACGTGCCGGGCCGGAAGTTCTCCAGCACCACATCGGCTTGAGCCGCCAGCCGGCGCAGGATGTCCTGTCCTTCGGGCAGGCGCAGGTTGAGCGTAATACACCGCTTATTGCGGGCGATGTTGGGCCACCACAGGCTCTTGCCGTCCAGCAGCGCCTGTCCGGTCGCGCGCATGGGATCGCCCTGATCGGGCGGCTCGACCTTGATGACCTGGGCGCCGAAATCGGCCAGCAGGCGGGCGCAAAACGGAGCGGCCAGCAGCACCCCACACTCGATGACGCGGATGCCGCTCAGCGGGCCGGCACTCGGAGGCGAATCAGCATTCATAGGCACATACTGCTCAATCCTGGCCGGAACATAGGCCCAAAACCCGGGGGGGTCAAGGCGGCCCCAGTGCCTCAGCCCGCGTCCCGCACTGCCCGCCCATACTTGCGGCACAGACCGCGAAACTGGTGATAGGTGAGGCCCAGGCTCTCGGCCGCCCGGCGCTGATTGTATTTGGCCCGGCTGAGCGCTTTTCGCACCAGAGCGATCTCCAACTCTTGCACGGCCTGGGTAAAGGGTTTGGTCTCGACATGTTGGGCTTCCGGCTCGGCTGGCTTGTCGCCCGACTGTGGTCCGGCCTCAAAGGGAGACCGAAAGGGGTTAAAAAGAATGGCCTCCTCAGTGACGTGAGCTACTTGGCTGTCATCAGACCGAGATACCGCCCGTTCCACGACATTCTTGAGTTCACGGATATTGCCCGGCCAGGGGTAGGCTTCGAGCGCGGCAACCGCCCCAGGACTGAACTGGGGGATGGCGTGCCGACCGAGTTCGACGGCCATGCGGCCGGCAAAGTGCCGGGCCAGCAGCAGAATGTCCGATTGGCGCTCGCGCAGGGGCGGCACGAACACGACCTCAAAGGATAGACGGTCCAAGAGATCGGGTTTGAAGCGGCCCTGCCTCACCAGCTGGGCCAGATCGGCGTTGGTCGCTCCGATGATCCGCACATCGGCCTGAATCGGCTGTGAGCCGCCGACCCGTTCAAAGCTGCCGTACTCCACAACGCGCAGGATTTTCTCCTGCACCTCGAGCGGCAGCTGGCCGATCTCGTCCAAAAACAGGGTTCCGCCGTCCGCCGCCTCGAAGCGCCCGGCTCGGCGCCCAACAGCTCCGGTAAACGCGCCCGGCTCATGCCCGAAGAGTTCGGACTCGATCAGGCTCGGAGCCAGGGCCGCACAGTTGAGGGCCAGCAGGGGTCCCTGCCAGCGTGGCGACAGATAGTGGAGACGCGAGACGGCCAGCTCTTTTCCCGAGCCCCGTTCGCCGATCAACAGCGCCGGCCGGTTGACCCGGGCGATCCGTGACAACCGCTCCTGAAATTCCAGAAAAATCTCCGACTGACCGATGGCCTCGGTGCGGCCGACGTGGGGCACCTCACCGGCCGTCTGGGCACCTCGATCATCTTGCATAGAAGCGTATTTTTCCATGGCTTTTGAAGCCATTATACGGTGATATTCGCAAAAAGATAGTGAAAAAAGCCAAGTCCATATTCTGTTCGATTCTGGCAAACAGCTGATATTCCTCAACTTTTCGATTTTTCGCAGTTTGGCACACTCCCTGCTCTCATGTACTCCAAGACCACAAGCAAACGGAGGACACATCATGGGAGTTTTCAGCCGACTCAGCGACATCATCAGCTCCAACATCAACGCCATGCTGGACCGGGCCGAAGACCCGGAAAAAATGGTACGGCTCATGATCCAGGAGATGGAGGACACGCTGGTCGAAATCAAGGCCTCGTGCGCGGGCGCGATGGCCGCCAAAAAGCGCATCCAACGTGACCTCGAACACGTCCACACCCGGGTCGCCGGCTGGGAGGACAAGGCCCAGCTGGCCGTCAGCAGGGGCCGCGAGGATCTGGCCCGTGAGGCGCTGCTGGAAAAGCGGCGCTATAGAGAACGGGCCGCAGCGCTCGAAGAAGAGCTGCTCCACAGCGGAGAACTCATCGAGCAGTATCAGTCCGATATTGCCCAGCTGGAGGATAAGCTCAGCGCGGCCCGCGAAAAGCAGCGGCTTCTGGTCCAGCGCCACATCCGGGCCCAAAAGCACAAACGCGCCCAGGCCGACATCCGCCGTTTTGAGAACAGCGATGCGGTGCTCCGCTTCGAGCAGTTTGAGAGCCGGGTCGAGCGCCTCGAAGCCGAGGCCGAGCTGGTCAACGTCCATCGCAAGCCCAGCCTTGAAGAAGAGTTTGACCGTCTCGAAGGCGACGAGGAGATCGAGCGAGAGCTGGCCAGCCTCAAGGCTGCGGCGGCCAAGCGGTCGGCCGACAGCTAGAAAGGGGGAGATATGGCGGCACTCTACGCATTGTCACCGATCAGCTGGGTCCATGTGATTGCCAGCCTGATAGCTCTGCTGCTGGGCGGCCTGCTAGTAGGGGGCCAGAAGGGAACGGCCAGCCATAGAAAGCGGGGCAAATGGTATTTCTATGCCATGCTGGTCACAAACCTGACCGCGCTGCTGATCTATCAGTTCGGCAGCTTCTTTTTTCCCCACTGGCTCGCCATCATTACCCTGGTGACCGTCTGTATCGGCTACTGGGCGATTGCCACCCAGGCCATCCGGCACTGGCTGGCGGTCCACCTGACGTGCATGATCGTCAGCTATTACATGCTGTGGGGCGCCACCGTCAACGAGGCGTTTTTACACATCCCGTCGCTCAGGCAACTGGCCGAGCAAGCCGACAACCCGGCGCTCGGCCTGGCTCACCTGGGGGTGATGCTGGTCTTTGTCGCGATCCTTATCGTTTCCGCTGTTCGCACCAGGAATCTGGGCGGAACGCTGATGGCGAACCCACCCGTACTCAAGACAAGAGGGACGAGATGAACGCAGGCACCTTGGCGGTTTTGCTCATCTTCGGCACCGGCTTTGTGGCGGTCACCGGAGGGCTGGCCCTGGCCGCCCTCAAGATCCTCAAAGGCAGCCCCCGCCGTGACAGCCAACTCGACAGCGAGGAAGCCAGACTCATGCAGGAACTCTACCAGGGGCTGTCGCGCCTGGAAGAACGCATCGAGGCGCTGGAGACGCTGGTGCTCGACCAGGACAGACCTCACACCAAAGGAGACCGACCATGACATCCGCCCCCCAGTCTCAGACCCAGCTGTATCGCTCCCGGGACGGAATGGTCTTGGGCGTGTGTAAAGGCATCGCCGACTACTTCGACTTCAGCCTGTTCCGGGTCCGGTGTGTGACCTTCGTCGTCTTCCTGTTTTCCGGCTTGTGGGCGGTGGGCGGGCTGTATCTCCTGGCCGCCCTGTTGATGAAGCCCGCGCCGGTCATTCCCCTGCAAACCAGCCAGGAGCAGGAGTTTTATCACTCTTACGCCGGCTCACGGGGCATGGCCCTGCAACGCCTGAAGCGCAGCTTTGACAAGCTCGACCGTCGTATCCAGCGCCTCGAACACCTGATCACGAGCCGCGAGCACGACTGGGAACGTCGTTTTCACACCTCCTAGCTCAGGCCCGAGCGAGCCGGCCGCCGGCCGCGATCTCAGCGGGCGAGGCGCGTTCCGCCCCGCGCCACCCTGACCCAGCTCCCAGCGGTCCTCGGACCCGGGCGAAATTTACTGGAGGGAATGTCGCATGACTACTGCAACGGAAACCGGCAACGGCCCACTCCAGGCGCGACGCGCCTTGTGGGCATCGGGTGTGTTCTATGTCCTTATCGCTTTTGAGTTCTTTTATATGGCCTCGCCATTTGCCGCGTATTTCTATGCGGTCTACGGTCCGGGGCTCGACTGGTTACAGGTCTCGGGAACGACGAGCTGGCTCATCCAGTTCTTCATGCCGCACCTGGTCGAGGAAACACGTTCGGTTCTGATCGATGGGCATGAATCCGTGGGGGTCGTCTTGTCCGTCGGCGGTCTGGCCGGGTTCGCGCTCGGGGCGATCCAGATCTATCGCGCCAAGCTGCGCCGGGAGGAGGCGGTCATGGGTGGGCTGTACCGCCATATCCGGCACCCGCAATACCTGGCGCTGATCGTGGCCAGCCTCGGCATGCTGCTGATCTGGCCGCGCTATCTGGTGCTCATGCTGACGGTGACGGTGGTCTTCATCTACATCGCCCTGGCCAGGGCCGAAGAGGGCAGATGTCTGCGCCAATTTCCCGGCTACGCCGCGTACATGCAGCGCACCGGCAGGTTTCTTCCGGCCCGGTTCAGCCTCAACATCGCCGTACGCTTTGGCGACAGCCGGCTGGCGCGTGTTGCGGGATGGGCGCTGAGCTATGTGAGCGTCCTTGGGCTGGCGCTTGTGCTTGCGTTTGGCATCCGGGTTCACACGCTGAACGCGCTTCATACCCATCAGACAGATGAAGGCGTGTATGTGTCGGTCGTCGAGATGACGGACGAGGACCTCGCTGCGGTAGCGACGCTTGCGCGGTCGGCGCCGGAAGCGCAGGCAGCCGTCGGGCAGAACGCGGCTGCTGAACTACGTCGTGCCGACGGAGATGTATATTTCGGAGATTCCGATGTTTCTGCCGCCCGGACAGGTCTTCGGACATGCCGTTCCGTCCGACCGCAACCCCGCTCTCTACAAGGTCATCTTCACCCAAGCCGTTTTCGGCGGCGAGGGACCGCCCCCAGGCGGCGACATCCTCTGGCAGGCGGTCAACAAGAAGCCGCTGGTGGAGGTCCACGTGGACCTGAAGGCCAAGACCGTCAGCGCGACCTTCCCGCCACCGGCAGAGCCGTTCTATGACAACCGGCAGGTACCGCTTTTCTGAGGAGGGGCCATGGCCGTGCGCTCAGGGAGTGATCCGCAGCCCGGTGAGCAAACGTTCTATACTGTGTTGGACTTCGGCCTTGGCGGTCGGCCGATCAGCGGCTTGGACGATGTAGAACGCCCCTTCGACTAAGGCGCCAAACCATAAACGAGCCAGCGCGCCAAGCGGCTGCGCGGCAATATAGCCCCGCTCCTGCAACCGCTCCAAGCTCTGGTGAATGAGGGTCAGCCCCGTCGGATTGGGTAGGGCGCTATTCAGAACGGCCGGACCATCGACATAGATCACCCGCTGAATGTCAGGAGCGGTGCACAGGTCCAGAAAGGTGTCGATGGCGGTCAGAATGCGCTGCCACTCGTCGCCCTCCGCCTCGGCCATACTCCGCGCAACCGCCTGCATCATAAGGCCTTCAATCTCGGTATAGACGGCGTAGAAGAGATCGGCTTTGTCTTTGAAGTGGTAATACAGCGCGCCTCGGGTCACCCGGGCGCGCTCTACAATGGCCTCGGTCGGCGTGGCGCCATACCCCCGCTCGGTAAACAGCGCCCGGGCGGCGGCCAGCAGGGCGGTCCGGGTTTCCTCTGATCGTTCGGCATTCGTGCGCCTGGTGCCCATTTATACTCCTCACCGTACAAGGACCCCCCATGCAGGTCCGGTCCCTAGTCGCTCTCGTCGGCCTCCTCGGCCAGCCGCCAGCCCAGGTCTTTGAGCAGGAACGGGGTCAGATCAACATCGTTGGCCGCGTCGAGATCGACGCTCAAAAAGGGTTCCATGAGCAGATCGGGCGAGGCGCTCGGATCAATATGGGCAATCGACGAGCCCGGCTCAACCGGGTCGGGCGCATACAGCCGGACAAAACCGTTGGGGTCGGCTCCGACCAGACGCTTGGGGTTGAGTCTGAGCGCGGCTCGCACGTCTGTTCGTGGCAGAGCGGCCAGCAGCCCATCGCCGTGGTGGTGCGAGATGCTGACGGCCGGGATACGACCCTGGCTGTGCGGCGCGTCCATGATCAGCGCCCCGCCGGGCTCGGTATTCCGAATCACAGCGGCGCTGGCTCCGGCCGCTTCGGCGTGGGCGACCTTGAGCGCAAACGGACAGTTGCCACGGTTGATGAACGCGATGCGGCCGCGCAGTTTTTGCTCCAGCGGCTCACAGCCATCAGTCGAGTCTCCGATCCGATCATTCACCAGCTCGACCCCGACATATGTCTCCTCAACATCCGGAGCCGGCCCGAAATCCGCCCGGGTCACCGGATACGTCCCGGCCAGACCAGGCGGAGCCTCAACGATCAACTCGGCCTGCCAGTCCAGGATGTCCCGGGCGGCTCGGGTTGTTGCCGGCCCGTCCCAGACGATGTGGTCACGGCTGACCTGGGCGTCGAGCAGCTCCTCGGCGTTCATCTCATGAAAATGCTTGTCGGTGGTGGTGTTGAGGCTGAAGACCGCATAGCGGTCGGGGAGATCTAAGGGCGTCTGGCCCGAGGTCTCATCAATCAGGCTGGTCAGTCCCAGCCCGTGGGCAAACTCGTGCATGGCCACATTCAGCAGCGCAATATCGCCCGCAGCCGGGGCATTGTCAAAGCCGTAGTACCAGTTGCCGGGCAAGCAGGCGCTGTTGTCGTCCACCTTGCCGTTAAAATAGACCACGATGTCGTCCTGGAAGGGTGGTTTGAGCAGTTCCGCAGCCGCCCGTCCGGGGTGCAGGTCAAAACCCGCCAGCTGGTTGGCCAGCGCCGCAGGATACCACGTATCCGCGTCGATAGATGTCGCCGGAAAGTTGGCAAACACGCGGATCGGGCCGGCCGCCCCCAGCACGGCCGTGGTCGGACTGCACGGCAGCGACTGAAAGGTCGCCTGGATCACGATATTCACGTCGCCTTCGAGCAGGCCGCTCCACAGCTCGGCGGCCAGGCGCAGCACGTTCAGCCGCTGCTCGCCCAGCGTCCGACCCGGATTGCCGCCGACCGGACTGAGCGGAGCGGGATCGTTGAGGCCCACCTCGACCGCATCGACATTGTTGATCCGAATCGTCACCTCGGCCCGGACCGGCGCGGTCAGGACCAGCAGGCCCAGCCAGCACATGCCGAGACCCACGAGCCGGGCGACTCGCATTACTCCTCCGCCCGCAGCGGCAGCTGGTGGCCGCCCGTTTCGAGAACGGCCGCCGCCTGTTCCAGACCCGACACACAGCTCATGTCCGGCAGCCCGTGTTCGTTGACCTGGGCGACAGAGAAGTTCAAACGCTCCGTGCCGACCACAACCGAGATTGTGCCGTCAGCGAAATAGGTCGGCGCGCGGGGCGCAGAGCGAAACTGGTGGCGCAGGGCAGCGGCCAGGGACTTACGCTGAGTCGGGCTGGGGGGCCGCAGCCGGCCCGTATCGGGATCGGTCCCGACCTGAATGTGGGCGCGCCCGGCCGCCGCCGGCGCGGCGGCCGGAACAGGCGGAGCGGTGCTTGTGGCTTGGTCTGCCGCGGTCTCAGAGGCCTGCTGCGGTCGGGGGGCGGGCGCCTGTTCTCGCAGCACGGTCATCAGGGCCAGCGCCAGGACCAGTCCGACCAGCAGCGCCGTGCCCGGCCCTTTTCTATCCACCAAAATAGCTCCTGGGATTATCGACCGTCATGGTCCGAATCGTGCCCTCGCTCACGCCGGCTTTGCTGAGCTGAGGCAGGATGTTCTTCATGATGTGGGAATAGCTCCAATTGGGGCAGGCGTCCATGAATTTCTGCCAGTCGTCGCTCACCCGGCCCAGCCAGCAGCTGACGTGGTCGTGGGACAGCATAATGCGATCAAAGCCGACCGCCAGCAGGCCGATCAGCGAGGCCAGGCGCATCTTGTCCGAGGCGATCGTTTCCACCCCGAAACGATCAAAGCCGATCCAGGCGCCCCGCTCAAGAATGGCGAAGTAGTAGCGCATATCGCCGACCCCGCAGGCATGGCCGATCAGCACGCTGTTGAAATCCACGCCCTCGTCTTCAAACACGTCGAGCGTCTGGCGTCCCAGCGGCCCGAGTTCGTCGTTGTGGCACAGGATCGGGGCGCCGGTTGCCTTGTGAGCCCGGGCGGCGGCCCGCAAACAGGTTTCCTCACACGGAGCGATGTCGGTCGCGGTTTCGGTCATGCCCGGAATCCCGCCGGTCGCGGTCTTGATGATGCCCGGCTTGATACCGGTGTCGTTCATCCCCTCGGTCAGCTCACGCTCGTAGACCTCGGCGATGGCGTCGGCGTCCAGGCTGCGGAAGTGGGGCGGAATACCCAGCGCCTCGTTGTACAGGCCGGTCGCCATGATGATCTGGACGCCCGACTTCTCGGCCGCCTCAAGGGCGAACTCGGGGTCCCGACCCAGCTCCATAGGACACGGATCGACAAACGAGGTCACCCCCAGAGCTTTGATCTCCTTGAGCTTATCGACCACCTTTGCCATTTCGCCCGGCCGGTCAAAGCTGGCATTGTCAAACTCCCAGCCGGGGAAGCCGGCCGTCAGGTGTTCGTGGATCAGGGTAAAGCCCAAGTCCTCGGGCGTACAGGTTCCGGTTACGGTGTGAATCGTCGGCATATGCGACTCCTTTCCTAGAGATACTGCAAGAAATACAGATTATTCCCGTCAGGGTCTTTGAAGGCCGCAATCCGGGCGCCCCAGTCCTGATCCTCGGGTTCACCCAGGAAGCTGATGCCCTTGGCCCGACACTCGGCGTAGGACTGCTTCACGTCGTCAACCAGGAAGCTGATATGATCCAGACCGGGCGGATTGTTGGCCAGGCTGGCCTCTCGCCCAACGGCTTGAGGGCTATGCCTGGTCTGAAACAGAAACAGCACGGCGGTCTCCGAGGTCATGGTACAGCCCTTCACATCCGCCTCGTAGTCATCGCCTTTCTGAAACCCCAGCTTTTCATAAAAGGCGACGGAACGCGCCAGATCGGTCACCGCCACGCCAACATTATCAATGCCCTTGAGCATAGGCTGTCCTCCTTTGCTGTTGGTATGCTCCCCCGCCCTAGCCGCTCAGCTCTTTCCACACCGTGCCGATGATCCGTAGGGCGTCGTGGATATGCCGCCGGGTCAATCCGTAGTGGGTCACCGCCCGCAGACGCCCCCGGCCCAGGTCGCCGATCCTGACCCCGGCGTCGGCCAGCCGGGCGACCAGCATGGTCTCGTCAATCCGCTCGTCTGCAATCCGAAAAATCACCAGATTGGTCTGGACGGTTTCCAGGTCCAGCCGCAGGCCGGGCAGCTCGGCCAGGCCGTGGGCCAGAATCCGGGCGTTGGCGTGGTCCTCTTCAAGGCGTTCGACCATGTCGGTCAGGGCCACAATGCCGGCTGCGGCAATAATCCCGGCCTGCCGCATCCCGCCCCCCAGCATTTTGCGGTAGCGCCGGGCCTGGGCAATGAATGCGGCCCGGCCACACACCAGCGACCCGACCGGGGCGGCCAAGCCCTTGGACAGACAGAACTGGACCGAGTCAACCTGACGGGTCAGCTCCGCGACCGTGCAGCCCCTGGCGACCGCAGCGTTAAAAATCCGCGAGCCATCCATATGCACCGGCAGCTCGAAGCCGTCGGCCAGCATGCGGACGGACTCCAGATACGACGCCGACAAGACCGTGCCACCACAGCGGTTGTGGGTATTTTCCAGACACACTACCCCGGCCGGCGCGGCGTGAATATCGCTCGCGGCCGGCCGAACGGCCCGCTCCAGATCAGCCACGGCCAGCTCGCCAAACCGCCCGGTCGGCACCGGGTGGAACACGCAGCCGCCCAGCGCCGACACTCCACCCGCCTCATAGTGGTAGATATGCGCCTCATCGCCGACAATCACCTCGGCGCCCCGCCGGCAGTGGCTCAGCATGGAAACGAGGTTACCCATCGTCCCGCTGGCCACCAGCAACGCGGCCTCCTTGCCCAGCAGCTCGGCGGCCAGGGCTTCGAGCCGGTTGACGCTAGGGTCTTCGGCCATGACATCGTCGCCCAGCTCGGCCTGGGCGATGGCCTGACGCATGGCCGGGCTGGGCAGGGTCACGGTGTCGCTGCGCAGATCGATCATATCGACCATAGACCTACCTCCGTCCTCGTAGCTTCCCGATCTGGCGCCGCTCACGCTTGGTTGGCCGGTGCGCCCCGTGGGGCCGAAACTGGGGCGGCACGAAAACGCTCCGCTCCTCGCGCGGCGGAGGCGGCGGCGAGTGATCTTCGTACAGCTGGCGCGCCTCAGAGGCCGGACCGCGCCGCTCGGCCAGGGCAACGACCGTGAACTCCTTGCGGCCGGCCGGATGGGTGACGCTGACCGCATCGCTGACCCGGACCAGCTTGTGGGGTTTGGCGGTATGGCCGTTGACCTTGACCTTGCCCCCGTCGCAGGCTTCGGCGGCCAGCGAGCGACTTTTGTACAAACGGGTGGCCCACAGCCAGCGGTCAATGCGGACAGCGGGCGCGGCCTGGACGGCTGCGGCAGTACGGTCGGCCATCGGCTCAGCTCCCAAAGGCGTTGAGCACGGCCCGGATGCCGGCGTCATAGTCACCGTCGATCGCGGTCGGATACAGGACTACATAGGACGCTCCGCCGCGTTCGAACTCTTCGACCTTGTCGCGACAGGCCTGGGCCGAGCCGAGGGCCGCCACCTGGGTCGCCATGTCGTCAGACACGGCCGCAGCGGCGGCGGACGGATCGTTCTGCTCCCAGGCCGCAGCGATACCGGCCGCTTCGGTCTCGTAGCCCTGGCGAACAAACAGGCGGTTATAGTACGGCATCCGGCCGTAGAACGACAGCGTCTGTTTGACCGAGCGCAGGGCGACCGCCCGGTCGTCGCACACACAGCAGTGCATGATCAGCGCAATCTGCACCTCGGCGGCAGAGCGGCCGGCCTGCTCGGCACCCCGGCCGATGCCGTCAACCACTTCCTGCAAACCGTGCGGGGCATAGTTGAGCGGCAGGCTGCCGTCGGCCAGCTCTCCGGTGAGGCCGATGCTGCGGGGTGAGATGCCGGCTACATAGATCGGAATCTTGCCGCTGGGACGCGGCACGGGAATACCCCGCGAGGCCATGGCCGCCAGGGCCTCATCCTCGCCGCGAAAAATCCGGGACAGGCTGGCGATGTACTCGCGCAGCGCGGTCAGCGGTTTGTCCATGCTGATACCGAAGGCCGCGTTCACCGGCACGTGGCTGGTGCCCAGACCGAGCAGCATGCGGCCGGGGGCCAGCTGGTCGATCGTCATGACGTGCAGGGCGGCCAGCAAGGGATGACGCAGGTAGAGGTTGGTGATACCGGTGCCGACCTGAATCCTGCCCGTGTGGCTGACAAAATGCTGGGCCAGGGCCAGGGAATCGGTCATCGACTCGGTGACCAGAAAGTTTCGCAGCCCGATCGCTTCGGCCTGTCTGGCGTAGTCGGTCAGGGTATCGATATTGCCGGGCGCCATATTGCTCATGAGCAAGAGTCCGGGGGTTTGCATGGGGACCTCCTTTGCTGTCGATTTCAAATCACAAGCCCGCCGGAACTGCAACACGGACCGGGCTCAGGCAAAAAATTGTTGCCGTTGTCAGCCCGGCGTGCTAGCGTCAGCCCCAAACCGGGACACCAGTCGGGAGGACGCCATGGACGCAAAATCCGGAGCCCAAGAACGCTTTGACAGCGTGCGCGACGAGATGCTTGCCCTCAGCCATCGGATTCATGCCAACCCGGAGCTGGGCTATGAAGAAGAAAAGGCCGCAGCCTGGCTGTCCGAAACCCTGGACGCTGCCGGCTTTCAGGTTGAGACCGGCATTTGTGATATCCCGACCGCGTTTGTCGGCCGGGCCGGCAGCGGGCCGCTGCATATCGGCATCTGCGCCGAGTACGACTGCCTGCCCGAGATCGGCCATGCCTGCGGGCATAACATCATTGCCGCCATGGGCGTCGGGGCGGGCATTGCCGCAGCCAAGATCGCGGATGAGGTCGGGCTCACCGTGAGTGTGATCGGTACGCCAGCCGAGGAGGGCGGCGGCGGGAAGATCCAGCTCCTGGAGCGCGGCGGCTTCAGCGGCATGCACGCGGCCATGATGGTGCATCCGGCCCCGCTGGATGTTGTCGAGTTTCCGATTATTGCGGCGTCCATGTTTGACGTGTGTTACACAGGCAAAGAGGCCCACGCCTCGGCGTTTCCCGAGCGTGGCATCAACGCCGCAGACGCGCTGACCGTCGCCCAGACGGCTATCGGTCTGCTGCGCCAGCACATCCGCTCCAGCGACCGCATTCACGGCATCATTACCAAGGGCGGCGACGCGCCAAACGTCATCCCGGCCCATACCAGGGCCAGCTATATGGTGCGAGCCAAGACGATTGGCGATCTGGCCGAGATCCAGGAAAAGGTCCGTCGCTGTTTTGAAGCCGGCGCCCTGGCGACCGGCGCGACTCTGGAGATCGTCGGCGACGAGAAACCCTATGCCGAAATGCACCACGACCCGGATATGGCGGCCGCCTACCGGCGCAACGCGGAAGCTCTGGGGCGCAGCTTCCCGGATCGTGGCTCGTCTCTAGAAAGGGCGGCCGGTTCGACCGACATGGGCAATGTCTCGCTGGCCCTGCCGTCAATCCACCCGGCGATTGGGATCGACTCGCTGCCGGCTGTCAACCATCAGCCCGAGTTCACCGCTCACTGCGTCAGCCCGGCCGCGGACAAAGCGGTCATCGACGGTGCGCTGGCCATGGCCTGGACCGCCATCGATCTGGCCACGGACACACAGATTCGTCAGCGCCTGTTGAGCAAAACGGCCTGAGCAGGGGTCAGCCTAGCGAAACAGGCCGGCGCTGGGCCAAAACCGGGCAGACATGCTCTGGTAGGTCTCTTCGTTCAAGAAGATATCGGCAAAGGAATCGGCCTCCGGGGCGATGAGATACAGCAGACATACCGACCCGACCATGGCGGCCGAGGTCCCCAGGTTGCCGTAATCGATCACTTTGAATGCCGTGCCGAACGAACGCTTGATCCGCGTGCTCATGAAATCCACGCTGAAGAGTTCGTCCAGGAGCAGGTGAAGGATATAGCCGATGCACACAAAGCTGCCGATGATCCAGGCCAGAAGCGGACGACAGGCAAAGACCACATAGCTCAGGTTGGTCATCAGCAGACCAAAAAACAGCCCGGCCGCCAGCGAATGAAAGATCCCTCGATGGACGGTGAAACGGGTAAAGACGAGCCAAGTCGGATAGCGGATAAAGACGTAGACAAACAGCCACAGCAGCCACAGTTCAAGCGTGGAATACTGATCGACATGGGCGAAGACCACTAAGAAGGCGGTCACAAAACCCAGGACGGTGAATAGAATCTGGATCGGGGTGGAATGGTCCGAGTCAATATCGGGCAGAATCCCGCCCAGGGTTCCGACGACCGACAGGGTCATGACCTCGCCCGGACTCGCCACTCCAGCCCCCAGACACACCGTCGACAACAGCCCGCTGCCCACTGCCGCCACCGTCACATGCGTCCGAAAATTGGCCATCCTTATTTCTTCCTCAAGCCGAGCAGCAGACCCAGACCGGCCATGCCCGCAGCCGGAATATTGCTGATGACAAACTCCCGAAAACTGCCGGCACGCGGCTGCATCCAGGCCACGAACGCCTCGTAGTACGCCTGTATGCCGGGCCAGTTCACCTCGACAAGGCTGACGTACTGCAAGCCGAACAGCGCCAGCAGCAGGCCGCCGACAATCACCAAGGTGAGCTTCAGGAAGAAGGCCAGGGCGTAGCCGAGGCTGAAGCCGGCCACAAAGCTGAAGCCGAGCCGCATAAGAGGTCCGGACCACTCCTGCAAATCGCGGCCGAAGGGCGTGGCCGGCGTCTCGCCGGAGGCGCTGAACTCACCGGGCTCGACGACGCCAATCTCGGCTTGGTCCAAAGGCTCATCCGGGATTTCGGCCAAGCCGTGTATCTCCTCCCCCCAGGACCCGGTCTGACTCGAACGCGTTTCTGTCGGTTCGGCCAAGCCGTCTATCTCGGCCATGTCCTGGTCCGAACGTTCCGGCAGGGGCTCGGCCAGTCCGTGTCCACCGAGCGCTCCTAGCCCAAGAACAAGCGCAAGGACAAAGAACGCTTTGCGCCAGCAAGAGGGACTGACACTGGCCCCTATCGGATGGTGCGGTGATTGGTGTAACGGACGATTCTTTGTGCGCCTGTCGCTCATCCTCAACATCCCCCCTCCTCCGGCTGTCCGCTGACCCCTTCACATTACCGAGCTTTGTGAACAATGGCCAGAGGCAGGCCCGTAGGCAGCGTCGCTCAGCCCGCCGCTTCGCGCAGTGTGTCGGCAAAGCGGCGCATCTCGGCAAACAGCTGGGGAGCCTGGTCGGTGGTGGTCAGCATGGACAGTTCGTGCAGACCGAGGGCTGCATACGCCCGGGCAGCCGCCACTGACACGTCCGGCATGCTCAGGGTGGTGATCTCCAGCTGATTGAAATCCCGCCCGGCCGCTTCCACCATGTCCCGCAGCTTGTGTATTTTTTGCTCCAGCTCGGCCAGGGGCAGGGCCACCGGCTGCCAGCCGTCACCCCAGCTGACCACACGACGCAGGGCCGGCAGCGAATTGCCGCCCACCCAGATCGGAGGATGGGGCTGCTGGACGGGATACGGACCAAAGTTCACATCCCGGTCCAGCGTCACATACCTGCCCGAGATGCGCGGATGTTCGTCCGTCCACAGGGCTTTGATGACGCGGGCATACTCATCGCTCATCGCCGCCCGTTCGGCAAACGGCAGGCCCAGAAACCCAAACTCATCCTGCATCCAGCCGATGCCCACGCCGCAGATCAGGCGTCCGGCCGACAGCCGGTCGATGGTGGCAAACATCTTGGCCGTGACCGCGGGATGGCGGTAGGGCAGCAGAATGACGCTTGTGCCCAGACGCAGCCTTTGGGTCGCCGCAGCCAGGTAGGCCAGGGTCACAAAGCAGTCGGGCCAGTCGTGCTCCTGGTACACGGCCCAGGGCGGATTGTCTATCTTGAGGGGAAAAGGGGTCTGGATCTGACGGGCCGGAACAACGTGGTCGCCGATCAGGATGGTCGAAAAGCCCAGGTCTTCGGCCAGCTGGGCCATATCCCGCAAGACCGCCGGGTCGGTCACCGACGAGCCGCTGTTGACATGCACACCGTAGCGCATGAGGTCCTCCTTTCTCACGCCTCAGCAGCGTATTCGGCAGAGTATGCGGCCAAGCCGGCCGTGTCCAGGCTTGATCGCTTGACACGGCGCCGAGCGGCTGCCATGTTCGCGCCAGCGCTGAACCATTCGGCTCGACACACAAAGGAGTTGCCATGCCCCTGCCCGCCAGCAGCAGCTTCCCCCTCGCCCCCGATCTGTCCATATGTCGCCTCCTCAACGGGATGTGGCAGGTCTCCGGGGCGCACGGCAGCATCGACCCCAAGGCCGCCATCGCAAACATGTTCGACTACCATACGGCAGGCTTTCACACCTGGGATCTGGCCGACCACTACGGTCCAGCCGAGGATTTCATCGGCGAGTTTCGGCGTCAGCTTATCGCCGACCAGGGCGAGGCTGCATGGTCAGGCGTCCAAGCCTTTACCAAATGGGTGCCGCGGCCCGGCCGCATGACACGCCAGATTGTCGAGGCCAATATCACCCGCTCGCTCCGCCGTATGGATGTCGCCAGCCTGGACCTGCTCCAGTTTCACTGGTGGGAGTATTTCGATGAGCGCTATCTGGACGCGCTCAGGCATCTGGCTGACCTGCGTGACGAGGGAAAAATTCGCCATCTGGCGCTGACCAATTTTGACACAGCGCATCTCAAAACGATTACCGAGGCCGGTATCCGGGTGGTTTCCAACCAGGTTCAGTTCTCGCTGATCGACCGACGCCCGGAAGTCGAGATGATCCCCTTCTGCCAGGAACACGACATCAGCCTGCTGACCTATGGCACGGTGTGCGGTGGCCTGCTGTCCGAGAAATACCTCGACCACCCCGAGCCGAGCCGCAGGATTCTCAACACGGCCAGCTTGCAGAAATACAAGGACATGATTGACGCCTGGGGCGGCTGGGACCTGTTTCAGGAACTGCTCACCATCCTCAAAGCCATCGCCGAGAAACACGCGGTGAGCATTGCCAATGTCGCCACCCGCTATATTCTCGACCGGCCGGCTGTCGCCGGGGTCATCCTGGGCGTGCGACTGGGGGTCTCAGACCACCGCCAGGACAACGCCCGGGTGTTCGATGTCGGTCTGGACGCGGCTGATATCGGCCAGATTGAAGCCGTGCTGGCAAAGTCGCGCGATCTGTTTCGGCTGATTGGAGACTGCGGGGATGAATACCGGAACTGAGGACGTGCTTCGGCTCAGCCTCAGGCCGCTGCGGAGATACCTGTCCATTCGTTCACTACGGCAAATGTCAATCCGACAGGTCTTTAAGTCGTTTGTAATTTCTCAGTGACCCAACGATTGACAAGGGTTTCAGGAGAAATTCCACGCGTGCGGGCTTCGGCTTCGAGTCGAGCATACAGCTCAGGGTCGAGAGTGATCCGACGCCGACGCTGGGCACGGAGTTCAAAGGAGACCTCAGGCGTTTCTTCGGCGTAGTCGGCGAGGCTGTGAGAATCCCAAAACGCTCCAATCTCTTCCAGAGTACTGGCCTGAGAGATGGTCGTCCGTCCCTCTTGATCACTTTCGCTCATGACGTCTCCGCTCCTTTCTGTCCATATCGCGGGCACTCAGGATCAAGGCCATGTTATTCTCTTTATGGATAAAAAAGACAATGACGTAGCGTCCCGCATCGGTCTGTCCTGTTGCCGCATAGACATTCTCTCCTGGGCGATGTCCCCGCTCAACAAACCAGTACCCAGGTTGGTTAAAGAATACCTCTTCTACTTCATCCTGATTCAGGTGGTGCTTCCTCGCAAGCTTACTGATGATATCAGGAAGCCAAATGAAGCCGTCGATCCTCATGACGACAACATCTCTGGAAAGAGAGCACCCTTCGAGGTTTTATATCTCTGACCCTCAATCGGCTTTGCCTAGACCGTCGCCAGGGGCACGGCCACTCCGGGTACGTCTACCCGGGTGTGAAAAATCGTGCCCTTGCGGTTCGGGTCTTCGGTATTGTCGGCGGTCACGATGTACAGGTCGCGCCGGTCCTGGCCGCCGAAACACAGGCTGGTGACCGCCTTGGCCGGCACCTCAACAGTATGATCGATCGTTCCGTCGGGCGCAAAACAGGTGGCGCAGCCCCCGCCATACACGGCCACCCACACCCGGCCGGACTCGTCAACCGCCAGGCCGTCGGGCACCTCGTCGAGGGTGGCAAACACACGCCGATTGGTCGCCGTTCCGTCCGGGCTGATGTCATGCACGACGACCTGCTTGACCGCACTGTCGGCGTGATAGAGCAGCCTGCCGTCTGGAGACGCGCCGATGCCGTTCGTAATGCCGATGTTCCCGTACACCTCGATCGCCTGCCCCTCGGCTTCGATCCGCCACAGCTCGCCCGGCACCTGGCTGGTCAGCTTGAACGGGTCGGACCGTAAGGCTCCGGCGTAGACCCGGCCGGCGCCGTCGGTGAAGATATCGTTGAAGCCGGGAATATCATCGCGCTGAAACAGGATGCGACTGGTTCCGTCCTTGACGTGGCAGATGTTCTTGCCGGAGACGACCACTCCGCCGTCGGCGTGCAGCGCAATCCCCCCCACGCCCCGCCGTTTCGGCACAACCGTGCCGATCTCGCCACCCGGCGAGCGGCGGTACACCCCACCGTTTGTGACATCGCTAAAAAACAGATTTCCGTCCGCGTCCACCCGGGGTCCTTCGATCAGGCCATAGCCTGAGGCAATTGTTTCCAGCATGGGTTCCTCCCTTTTGGTCAGCCCGAAATTGGTCAGCCTGGACAAGGGCGGCTGCGCCCTTGTCCAGCTTATAGCCTGCGAAATTCCGGTTGCCAAACCCCGGCGGAGTGGACTATAAGGCAGGGAGATCAACCCAAACCGTACGCTGCGGCGTGCAAAGGAGGTAGTGCTGATGAGTGCAGAAGAGAACAAAAAACTGGTGCTGGGTTTCTTTGAAGACATGTCGGCCGGCAACGCCGAAGCGTTTCTGGGCGCCATGGCCGATAATGCGACCTGGTGGATCGCCGGGGAGCCCAAGAACTTTCCGCTGGCCGGCACAAAGACAAAGGCCGAGTTCACCCAGGTGATCCAGGGCATGGGCGACGCCATGCCCAACGGCCTGAAGATCACGGCCAAGGGCGTGACCGCCGAGGGCAACCGGGTCGCGGTCGAAGCCGAATCCTACGGCGAACACGCCAACGGCAAGATCTACAACAACTTCTACCACTTCCTGATCGAGTGCGAGAGCGGCAAGATCACCGCCGTCCGCGAGTACCTCGACACCATGCACGCCAACGACGTGCTGGCCGGCTAAGAGACTCATCAGACTTGGCCCCGGGTCCGGGGCCGCACAGTGGGGGCACGGGAGACCGTGCCCTTTTTTGTCAGACCGGCCAGAACATCCTTCTGGCCTGGGCCTTGAGTTCGGGCTGAAAATCCGGGTGGGCAATCTCGATAAGCGCCTCGGCCCGCTGACGCTGGGTCTTGCCCTGGAGATTCACAATGCCGAACTCGGTCACCACATAGTCTGCATACTGGCGCGGGGTGGTGAGCGTGCTGCCCGGCTCAAGCATGGGCACGATCCGGGACAGCTGGCCCCTTTTGGCCGTGGAGGGCAGGACCATGATGGAGCGCCCGCCGTGTGAGTACATCGCGCCCATCATGAACGTCATCTGCCCGCCAATGCCCGAGTACATCTGGGGGCCGAGCGACTCGGCCGCAGCCTGACCCGTCAGGTCAATGGCCAGGGTGCTGTTGACCGCCACCTGATGATTTTGGGCGGCGATATTCAGCAGCGAGTTGGTGTACAGCACGCTGTACAGCTCAAAGGCCGGGTTATTGTCCACGAACTCCAGGTCGGCCCCGCCCACGACCATGGCGGCGACAGCCTTGCCCTGGTGGCTGGTTTTGTATTTGCCGGTGGCTATGCCGCGTTTCACCAGTTCAACGTGACTGGCGGTCATGATCTCACTGTGGATGCCGAGATCGTTACGGTCCATCAGAAACAGGCCGATCGCCTCGGAAATAGCCCCGATACCCATCTGGACCGTATCGCCGTCACGAATCAGACCGGCGGCAAACTCACCGATCACTTCGAGCGTACCCCGTTCTTCGACCGGCGGCGGAGCCGTGCCGACCGGAAAGGGCGCCGTTTCCTCGACCAGATAGTCGATTTCCGAGACGTGAATCCAGTTATCGCCGTGGGTCCGGATAAAGGTCGGATCGACCTCGGCGACAAAGCATGTGGCCGCCCTGGCCGCGTCTTTGTTGTACCACAGGGCGTTGCCAAAGCTGCAATAGCCCCGCTCGTCGGGCGGCGAGACCACGCCGTAGAAGATATCGGCCTGCCAGGTGTTGGTGCGTCCATCCTCCACCTGCTTGGCGTACTGCGGATAGTCCAGAGGCAGAAAGTCCACATAGTGTTGCTGCATGCCCTGGCGGCAGCCCGCGCCCACATAATCGACGATCAGGTGGAAGGACTGCTCGTAGCCCGGCTCGTTCCAGATCGGGTGGTTGTACAGCGGAAAGCACTGGATCAGCGTCACATCCTCGAGCTGGCCGTTGCGCTTGGCCAGGGCGTCCAGAATGGGAATCGGCGGTTTGCCGATGTGGAGACGGACAAGCTGGCCGGAGATGGTCAGCTGGGCCGCAGCTTGGGCAGAAATGAGTTTGTCTTTATAGGTGTGTTGCCAGGGTTCCATACGTCTTCTCCAACTAGTCTGGCCTCGCTCCTCTTAGCTGAGCAAGGCTTGAAATGTCTCCGCTGTCCAGTCCGCGTCTCGAAGGATGCTTCTCAGAACCTTGGGGTGAACAATCTTGCCGGCGTGGTAAGGAACTGTCACCCTTTTGCCTCGATCATTTCTGTAGATCTTATGACTCCCACTCTGACGGGCAAGAAAGAATCCACCCCTCTCCAAGGCTCTGATTATCTCAGCCGCAGTCACCCGCGGGAGCTTATCGCTCATACCGCAATTTCTAGCGCGGTCAGACTCACTGATTCGGTTTGAGGAATATCTTCCCCGGCGGCCAACCGGTCTTCGATATGGAGACGAATAGCGTCCTCCATATTTTCCAGAGCTTGTTCGTACGTTTCTCCCTGCGTGTAACAGCCTTGGAGCTCAGGACACAGCGCAAAGTAACCGTCCTGATCTCTTTCAACGACTACACAAAATCGATAGGTATCCATGCCGTGTTCCCCGCCCGCCGGTAGCCGGCCTCAGTCAGCGAGCCCACCTCACAATACTAGCCCACCAGGCTATGGCCGCCATCGACAAACAGGGTGGTGCCGGTCATGAAGGTGTTGGCATCCGACGCCAGAAAGATCACTGAAGGTTTGATTTCCGGGGGGTTGCCGACCCGCTGCATCGGAATCCTGGCGATAATGCCCTTGCCGCCCTTGGTCGCCCAGAAACCGGCGTTCATCGGCGTCTCAAAATAGCCCGGGCACAGGGCGTTGACCCGGATGTTGTCCCGGGCCCACTCCAGGGCCAGGGTGCGCGTGAAATGGACCAGGGCGGCCTTGGTCGCCCCGTAGGCCGCCATATAGCGGGCCACAATCTGCGAGAACAGCGAGGAGACGTTGATGATTGTGCCTTTTTTGCGCTTGGCCATTTCCGCACCGACGTGTTTGGCACAGAACACCGGTCCCTTGAGGTTCAGGTTCATGTAGCTGTCCCACTCCTCCTCGGCCAGATCCCGAATCGGCGTCGTGCCGCCCATGCCGGCGTTGTTGATCAGGATATCGATCCGGCCATACTCGGCCATGACCTGCCCGACCATACGCTCGATATCGGCCTCGCTGGTCACATCGGCCGCCACGCCAATCACCCGGCGGCCGCTGGCCTGGCGAATCTCGGCTGCAACCCTGTCCAGATCGGCCTGGGTGCGGCTGATCAGGGCCAGGTCGGCGCCGACCTCGGCCAGCCCATAGGCCATCTGCTCGCCCAGGCCCTTGCTCCCGCCGGTGATCAGCGCCACCTTACCCGTCAGGTCAAAATAGGGAATGGTCATACGGATTTCCTCAGCACCCCAGCTGGCGGGCAATCACCATCCGCTGCACCTCGCTGGTGCCCTCGCCAATGGTCAGGATCTTTGAGTCGAGGTAAAAGCGTGACACCGGGAAGTCCCGCGTATAGCCGTAACCGCCGTGAATCTGGACCGCTTCCTCAGCCGCCTTGACCGCAATCTCGGACGAAGCCAGCTTGGCCATGGCAGCCTCTTTGGCGTACGGGCGGCCCTGGTCGCGCAGCCCGGCGGCGCGGTAGACCATGAGCCGGGCCATATCGACCTGGGTGGCCATGTCCGCCAGCTTGAACTGAATCGCCTGGTGCGAGGCCAGCGGCTTGCCAAAGGTCTTACGCTCCTGGGCGTACCGGAGCGACATGTTCAGACACGCCTCGGCCAGCGACAGGCCGAGCGTGGCGACCGAGATCCGGCCGCACTCCAGGGTCTTGAGAAAGGCCCGGAAGCCGGAGCCGTCCTGGCCCAGCAGATTCTCGCGCGGCACCCGCACGTTCTCAAATACCTGCTCGCGGGTATCGACCGTATGCCAGCCGATCTTCTTATAAGGCTGGCCGACCGTATAGCCGGGCGTGTCTTTGGGAATGATGATGGCCCGGTAGGCCCGCTTGCCGTTGCCGCCCGCGCTGTCCGCAGTCAGCGCCACCAGCCCATAGCTGAGCGGTGTGCCGGCGTTGGAGATAAAACACTTTGTGCCGTTGACGACCCACGAGTCGCCCTCCAGGCGCGAGATCGTCTGGATGTTGGCCGCGTCCGAGCCGGCCTGCGGCTCGGTCAGGCCAAACGCGCCCAGGCGTTCCCCGCGCGCCAGCGGGGTGAGCCACTTATGCTTCTGCTCCTCGGTGCCGAAGTGCAGAAAAGGCAGCGAGCCGATCGTCAGATGGGCTTGCAGGGTGGTGGCAATCGACTGATCAACCTTGCCCAGCTCTTCGAGAGCCGCCACCATGGCCATGGTACCGGCGCCGGTGCCCCCGTACTCCTCGGGGATGAGCAGGCCCATCAGCTGTAGGTCGGCCAGCTTGTGAAAGATCTCGGTCGGAAAATACTCGGCATCAAACCACTCGTCGGCGTAGGGTGCGATCTCCTTGCGGGCAAAATCGCGACACAAGTCTTTGAGCATCTGCTGTTCGGCGCTCAGTTCAAAATCCATACCATCTCACCTCTGTTCGGCGGTCGTATCCACCCGGCATCTTTCCTCCGGCCCTGCCTAAAGTCAAGAAGAAGGCCCCGCCCGCTGGCGCGGCGTTCTTGTATCTTGCGGGTGGGGCTGATAGCTGACTGCTGGAACAAAGGAGGACAGCATGACACGCCCCATTCAATTTGGTCTGTTTCAGCCCCAGGTCGGCCTCCCCTTCCCGGCCATCAGCGAGCGCGCCCTGGCCTGCGAGGAAGCCGGCTTTCACTCCATCTGGGTGACCGATCACATGTGGGTCGGCGGTCTTCCGCAGATCGATTTTTTGGAGGGCTGGACGCTCATGTCGGCGCTGGCCGCCGCTACCAACACGATTCGGATCGGCAGTCTGGTAATGTGTAACTCGTTTCGCAACCCCGCCTTTCTGGCCAAGATGGCTGCCTCGCTCGACAACATCAGCCAGGGCCGGCTCGAACTCGGGCTGGGCGCGGGCTGGATGAAGGCCGAGTATCTGGGCTACGGCTACGAGTTTCCGTCCGGCGGCACGCGGGCCAATCAGCTGAAAGAGGGGGTCGAGATCATCAAGAAGATGTTCACCGAGGACAAAGCCTCCTACCAGGGCGAGCACTATACGATCAGCAATGCCTACAACAACCCGAAACCGGTCCAGCAGCCCTATCCGCCCATCACCATTGGCGCGGCCGCCGAGCGCAAGATGCTCAAAACCGTGGCCCAGCACGCCGACCGTTGGAACTGCCCGGCTGCGGTCGCCCACCGCCTGGAAAAGAAGTGGGGCGTCATCACCGAACACTGCAACACGGTCGGACGCGACCCCCAAGAGATCGAGATCTCCGAACAGGTGGTGGTGGTGCTGGGTAAGGATGAACCGGCCTTTGAGGCCAAATGGCCCATCGCCAAAAAGACCCTGGGACGCCTGGCCGACCTCGACAAGACGGCCCTGCGCGGCACGCCGGCCCAGGTCATCGAGGGCATCAAAGAGAAAAATGCCAAGGGTGTCAGCCTGTTCACGATGGTCTTCAGCGATATGGCCCAGGACGATTTTCTGGATACCCTGGAGCTGTTTGCCAGCGAGGTGATGCCCGCGTTTCGGTAGTCAGTAGATAATGATCCTTCTGTGTCCAAATCCGAGGGGCGGGTCCGAACGCGGTCTGACCTGGGCGTGGCTCTTGATACCGCCAATCAGGTGCCAGCCGATGCCGACCAGCTTGCCGTCGTTGAAGATGTAGGGCGTGAACTCGTCGTCAGTCGTAATGCCGTCCCGCTGGTGGCTGGTTCGCATATAGAATATCTCTACATGCACGCCGTCTTTGAGGTAGCGGTCGGGCTTTTTCCGCGCGTTGCGGGGCAGGGATGCCTGGGTTGGTTCGAGAATGGACAGGACCTGGTCTTTGGCGTCACCGAGAGCGATCTGGTGCTCGACCGCATCATACTGCGCGGTCGCCCGGTCAATACTGGACGCCGTGCAGGCGCCCAGCATCGCCACGATACCGAACAGACCACACGCCTTGCTCAGCAGCGTCCCGCGCACGTCGCCCGCTTGCCCTCTTCCCGTCGGTCGGTTCACCTGAGCGCGGACAGCTGTCGAGCCCATGTCGCCCTCCCCTTTACGTCATGTTCTGCATGATGGCTTTGGAAAATGACGTAATCGTCTGCTGGGGGTCGGCCACCGGCTGAATCGCCACCTGCTTGATCCCGGCCTTTTGCATCGCCCGGATTGACGCAATCACCTCGTCGCGGGTCCCGGTCAGGGTCGTCGCCCGGATCATCTTCTCGGTGATCAGCGGGATGTGCTCTTTTTTGAGGCCGCGCAGATAGTCACGGTAGAGGGTGAGGTGGCGGGTCTCGACCGACCCCTCGGGTGCGCGGTAGGCGTACTTGAAGGCCATCAGGTCATCCCGCAAATCGTCGGGCAGGACGGCGGGGTCCGGGCAGGAAAAGGCGTACAGATTGCTCGACGAGGCCACAAACGGGCCGACCGCTGTGCGGACTGCGGCGGTTTCCAGCTTTTCTCCGGGCTTGGTCAGATGGAACGCGGTCATGCACACCGTATAGAGCCGCCTGGGGTTGCGTCCCGCCCGCTCGGCACCGCGTTTGACGTGGTCGAGCACAAAGCGAATCAGGCTGGGGCTGACCGCGCCGAACAGGATCACGCCGTCGGCAATCTCGCCCGCCGTCTCCAGGCTCTTGGGTCCGCTGCCGGCCACATAGACGGGCACCTTTCTGCGGAGGTTGATCGCCCCGCTCTTGGGATTCAGAAACGTAATCATCCGCCGCCGCTCACCCTCGTGATACGGCACAGTCTTGCCGGCCAGCAGGCCCTGACACACCTCGATGTATGCGCGCATGTCGGCCACCCGAGCGGCCGGCATACCCAGAGTCCGCCGGGCTGTATTGCCGGTGCCGATGCCGAGGATAACGCGGCCCGGCGCCAGGGCGTTGATCGAGGCAATCGAGGACGCCGTCAGCGGCGCGATCCGCGAGGCCGGGTTGGTCACGCCGGGGCCGAGTTTGATCGACTTGGTCTTGTCCGCGCACAGGGCCAGCGCCGCGTACACATCGCTGGTCAACATCTGGGAGTCGTACAGCCAGGCGTGCGAAAACCCGCGCCGCTCGGCCCGCACCACATCCTTGTAGGCCTCGACCGAACCAAAACCGACAAAGCCAAAATCCATTGCGTGCCTCCTCCTCACTCCGCCGACAGCAGGCCGGCGAACGCCCGCATGCTGGTCTGGTGCTCAAGCCCTTGGACCGCGTCTTCGACTCGCTCGGCCTGGGCCGTCCCCCACACGCTACCGACCAGGCCGTGGTACTTGTCGATGAGTTCCTGCCACGACAGTGGGTTGTCCGGGTCACCCTTGGGAAAGCGCACCTGGGTGCTGACCTCACGACCATCGCCGAGCCGTATCCGCGCCCAGGCCGGCCATTCACGGGGAAAGTGTTCTTCCAGGGTCGGGTCGGGGGTATAGGCCACCCTGGACATGAGGGCTTGCACCTCGGCGTCGTGCAGCACCGCCGGGGAAAACTCCTCCAGCCCGGCCCTCCGCCGGCTGATCGCCACCGCCACGCCAAAGGGCAGGCTGAACTGCGCCTCGACCACGTTGGTCGGGTGGTAGGTCCGTTCGGTCGGCTCGCAGATCACGGGAATGCCCGTTTCCAGCATACCGATGGTGACGCTGCGGACAGCGTCGGGTCGCAGCTGGTGGCGCTGGACGAGGTCCAGCACCGCATCAATCGGGGCCTGGGTGTAGCGGCAACAGGCGTGGGGTTTGACTGCGGTGTGCAAAATCTGGAAGTCGCTGCCCAGGCCGACGCTCAGCCGGCTGGGGTCGGGATCGTCAGAGTAGGCTTTGAGAAAGCCGTCCCGCCCCTCAAGAATCGTAGCCGGTCCGACAAAGCCGGCCTTGGCCAGCAGCGCGGCGTGGATGCCGCTGAAGGCTGCCCAACCCGGATGCAGCCGTTTGGTCCAGGCACCCTCGGCCAGAAACTCCATCGAGCCGGCGGCCTGGCTGCCGGCAATGCCGATGGCGGACAGCAGCTGGTCGGGGCTCAGGCCCAGCAGCCGGCCGGCGCTGACCGCCGCCCCGAACGTGCCGCAGGTTGCGGTCGGATGAAAGCCGCGGGCGTAGTGGGCCTGGGGTCTGAGCGCCATGGCCAGACGCGCCGCCGCCTCAAAGCCGGCCACCCCAGCGCTGAGAAAGGCCGGTCCACTCGCCCCGAGCTGCTCGGCCACGGCCAGGGCTGCGGAAAACACACTCACCCCCAGATGAATCGAGCCGGCCTGGTGGGTATCGTCCAGCTCCAGGCTGTGGGCGGCCGTGCCGTTGGCCAGGGCCGCGTAGGGTACGGCAGTCTTTTCAGGCCGGCCCAGGAGTGTCCCGCCGCCCGGAGTTTCCGATCCGGCGGCCAGCCGATACACCGGCTGGCTCGACTCGGACAGCGAGCCGCGTACCGCCACCCCCAGATAGTCGAGGAAAAAATACTTGGCCCGATCCAGCACGTCCGGGGGCAGTTGGTCGAAATCCAGGCCGTGGCAGAAGGCCGCCAGTTGGCGGGTCAGGGGAGTATCCATAGCCAGCCTCACAGTCTGTCAGTCCCGTCGGGACACTTTTGACATTTGCCCTTTGCCGTTTGCCTTTGCCCGTCCGTCCCTCACAGCTTCGGAATCACCTGCTCACCAAAGGTCTGGATGGCCCGGAGCGTTGCCTCGTGCGACGGGCCGCCGGGCTGACGAAAGCGGAGGATCAGGTAATCGGGCCGGATCTCTTCTTTCCAGTGCAGCAGCTGCTCCAGACAGTCGTCCGGTCCGCCGACAATCAACCGGTCTTTGGCCGTCTGGCCGAAGCTCAGATCTTCCGGTTTTTTGACATCTTTCAGATACGCGTCGGGCACATAGGCGCCGTACTGAAAGTAAAAACGGTGGGTGTACATGGTCGGCTCACTGGCCGCCTCGGCCGCCTCCATACTGTCGGCGACAACCGCGTCGCGCATCAGGCAGATATGCGGCGTGCGACCAGCCTTTTCCGCTGCGGCACGGTAGCGGGTGGCGTAATCCTTAATCACCGGCAGCGACTGAACCGGGTCGGCGATCCAGCCATCGGCCATCCGGCCCGCCCGGCGCAGGCCGACCGGCGTCCACGACGCCATCCAGATCGGCGGTCCGGGCTGCTGGGCCGGGGACGGCGTGATCAAGGTGTCGGTGTACTGAAAGTGCCGGCCCTGGTAGGAAAAGCGCTCACCCGTCCAGGCACGACGAATGACATCCATGGCCTCTTCGGTCCGGGTCGCCCGCTCGGTGATGGGTACGCCAAAGGCATCGAAATCGTGCGGCTGATAGCCGACGCCGATACTCAGCACCAGCCGTCCCCGGGTTGCGGTATCGATCACCGCGCAGTCCTCGGCCACATGAACGGGATGGTGGAGCGGCATCAGCAGCACGCAGGTGCCGACTTTGAGGCGCTGGGTTTTCATGCCGATCAAGCCGGCCAGCAGCAGCGGGTTGGGCAGATAGCCGTCCTCCTGCTGGTGGTGTTCGGTAATGAAACAGCCGTCCCAGCCACTGGCTTCGGCCGCCTGGGCTTCGGCGAGGAGTTCATCAATCACCCGGGTCATATTCTGCCCGGACGGGGGGTCCTGGGTGCACGGTAGATAGCCGACAGGAAGCATGGCCGTTCTCCTTGTGGGTGTTGGCGCTCGGGGCTTCCTCAACAAAGCAAAAAGCCCACAGCTTGTCCATTGCCGGGCGCGTGTCTCAGCATAGCCCCGGGCTTGAGAATCCGCTAGGATTGCCCACCCAACGCCGTGAGCAAACAGCCCGCAGCGTGTTTGGGTCTAGGGACGCACGGATGAAACTGTACGCAATCAGCGACCTGCACCTCGGCTACAGAGCCAACCGCCAGGCACTGGAGCAGCTGCCCGCCCATCCCCAGGACTGGCTGATCCTGGGCGGCGATGTGGGCGAGACGGTCGAGCATCTGAGCTTCGCCTTTCGGCTGCTGAGCCCCCGCTTTCGCCAGCTCGTGTGGGTGCCCGGCAACCACGAGCTATGGACAACACCGACCGACGGCTCCCCGGTGCGCGGCCAGGCAAAATATGACCAGCTCGTCTCCGTGTGCCGCTCGCATGGGGTGCTGACCCCCGAAGACCCGTATCCGGTCTGGACCGGCCAGGGCGGGCCGTGTGTCCTGGCCCCGCTGTTTTTGCTGTACGATTACAGCTTCCGGCCGGCCCATGTTCCAGCCGATCAGGCGGTGGCCTGGGCCCAGGAATCGGGCGTGCTGTGCGCCGATGAAAGGCGGCTGTCGCCCGCCCCCTACCCCTCCATCCCGGCCTGGTGTCAGGCGCGCTACCGGCTGACCGAAGAGCGTCTGTCACGCGTGTCAGACGAGTATCCGCTGGTGCTGGTGAATCATTTTCCGTTCCGTCAGGATCTGATCCGCCTGGCCCGGATTCCGCGCTTTGCGATCTGGTGCGGAACCGCACACACCGAGGACTGGCACCAACGCTTCCGGGTCCTGGCCATGGTGTCCGGCCACCTGCATATGCGGGCGACCGACTGGCGCGACGGGGTACGCTTTGAGGAGGTCTCGCTCGGCTATCCCCACCACTGGAAACAGGACAAAGGCATCGGACACTATCTGCGCCAGATTCTACCCGGCCCGTCCGCCCCGGTCGGCGGCCGGGCCGGACCGGAGTGGCACCGCTGAGGACGGCTTGTCCGCCTGGGCGAAATGGTCTACGCACTGCCCACTACTGGGCGTAAGCCGACCAGCGCTTCCAAGTGGGACGGCTGGCGCAGGCCGAAGCCGTCGTTGCAACGGTCGGCGACGCCGTAGGCGAAAATGTCGCCACCAGAGCCGACTTGGCGGAAGTCAGGACCGAGATCGCGGAAGTCAAGGCCGAGGTCGTTCAGGTCAGGGCTGAATTGCAGAGTGACATCGCCCAAGTCAGGGCGGAACTCGAGGGCGACATCGCCGAGGGCAAGGCCGACCTTTTCGCCTTAGAAGCCCGACTCTACCGTCACCTGCGGGCAATGGCCGCCGGCATTGTCGGCCTGACCGTCAGTCTCACCGTCGCCTTAGTCAAGCTGACCTCCTGAGCGGCCCGTCAGACTGCGTGCTCCTGTGACAGTCGGTTCAGGCTCAGCACCTCGGCAACCGTCAAGGTTTCGACGCCGGCAAGCTGCTGATCGTGCAGGCTGACCAGACGGGGTGCAAAATCCGGGTGGAGTTTACAAAATGCAAACACGCCGCTGAGCCCCTTGAGATCGGTGGGCGCGGTTTTCACCTCTACTGCATAGCGCTGATTGAGGGGACCGATCACCACAAAATCAACCTCGTGGTGTCGGTGCCGCCAGTAGAAGGTTTCCCAACCGGCTTCGATAAACCGCGCGCCAACGGCATTCTCAAAATACCGGCCAAAACGTTCGGCAGTGAGCGGGGCGATGATTGGGCGTTCAAAAGCCCGCAGCAAGGCATTGTCGTGCGCGATCAATTTGGGGCTGCTCTTCCGGCTGCGGAACAGCGAAGCGCTGTATTTTTCCACGCCGGTCACCAGAAAGGCGTGGGCCAAGAGACGCAGATACTGTTGGAGGGTTGGCAGGCTGCCCCGCTCTTGCAGATGTCCCTGGAGTTTGGCCAAGCTCAGCACCTGGGCCGGCAAGGCAACAGTCGCGCCAAAGACCTGGCGTAGCAAAGCCGGCGACCCAACGGGGTGCAACTGCAACAGGTCCCTACCCAAAGCCGGTTCCACAATCGCGTCCCTCACATAGGCTCCCCAGCGTGGAATATCGGCCAACAGTGGAGCGGCACCCGGATAACAGCCGAATTCGATAAACTCTGCGACCGACTGGCCAAAGACATGCCGGGCTTCCTGATAATTCCAGTGCTCGGCGCGTATCAGCTCAAAACGCCCGGCCAGGGTTTCGGTCAAGCCTTTTTCAACAAGCAGCGCCGAAGAGCCAGCCACAATAACTTTGATGCCCGTTCCCCGGTCCCAGGCCGCTTTGAGCGCCGGAGCCCAGTTGGTAATTTTCTGGACTTCATCAACGGCTAAAATCCGCGCTGGGGCGCGCTCGGCCTCAGCCCACCATTCCGCTATGACCTCGGCCGGCAGCGGGGTCGGATAATCCGCGGAATGATAGACCCCGCGCTGACCGAGCGCCGCCCGGAGGGCCGTCGTCTTTCCAACCTGACGTGGCCCGACAAGGACTTGGATATACGGCTGTTTTTCGGCCAGACGGTCTTGAATAATTTTGACAAGAAGACGATTTCTTTCAGCCATTTTGGGAGCTTAGCCCACTAATGACAATTTATAAAGTCTATTTTACGGATAATGGTCAGCTGTCCAGTCCCCACTTGAGGGTGCTGGCCGACTTTGCCCCTGCTTGTCGGTGTTTGAACAGCGCAATGGCGGCGTTCGATGGCACACAACCGCCACGCGCAAAGACTGGCACTGGGGCAGGCAAAGTTATCATCTTGCCTATCCTCCGAGATCATTTGACATGAGGTTGACCTCTTCCAGCCCGCGCCTCGGTGGAGAGGTCCTTCGTCAGATATTCTACCTCAGCTAACTCGCAGGCCACACGAATCCGGTATTCATACGGTCCGATCTGGCCGTCTGTGTCATAGATCACCACGGCGTTGTTCTTTGCCCGTGACATGCGCAAAGAACAACGCCTGCTGCACGCTGTCAAGGCTCGACCGCTTGTCAAGCCCGCCCTCATACACTCGCTCCTCCGTCTCACAATCTACGACCACATAGGCAGAGCCCGTTGGGTAGTCGTAGACGTGACGAACCTCCCGCTGTCCGCCGACCTGGGTGCAAAACGCATCATTCGCGTCTCTTTCGTTCGGGAACCCGGCCGCGAGCATCAGCACGAAAAACGGAGCAAGCAGCATGAAACCGAGGCATGGTAATCTGCTTCATCGACAGGCGTACAGGGAGGAATTATCGACCTGCATTATGGCCCGCACGCCCTTGGATGCTCGGTACAAATGGTCAGGAGCCAGAACCGGAGAGCCAGCGCGTTAAACGCATCCGCACCGGCATCGACAAAGTACAGCAGCTCTCTGTCACAGACAGAGAGGAAGAGGCTCAGGGGCTGATCGGCCTCCCAGCACGTGACGCCTTGTGGTGTGACGCCTGTCACATGCCGCCGGACCTGCTGCAACCAGTCGTGCGTGGGCGGATTGTCCATACCGCACCCCCGACCTCCTGCGCCACTCTCGAACACACTGAACACGATGACTTCCTGCCGTTTGAGCTGCATGAGTTCCTTGAACAAGACGATCGTCTTGGCCCGATACTGTCTGACCTGTTCGTTCTGCTGGGCCAGCGTGAGGGTGCGGCTCCCGTCAATCGGGGTTGGCGTACTAGCTTGGCCGACCTCGGTCTGAGAGGCAGATGGATTGGCTGGGGGCACGTCTCTCTGAAGGGCTAGCGGAGCATCTTCCTCCAGCCAAATGACTGACGTGCCACCCGTGATAAATCCTGCAAGAAGAAGGAAAAAGAGACCTCGACTGATCGTCTGGGGCATCGAGCGGACTTTCCTTTTTCCACCCGATAGATACAATCAGTCTGTCCAGTACTGCTCCAATCGTATCATCGAGCGGTGTCTGGGTCCTGCGTCGAACTTGCACTTCGGCGCAGGACACGTTGGGACATCAGCGCTGCTTCCCGGATATCCCTCCCTCCTCTGAGAACACGGAATGCCGGGCCGTGTCAACTGCACAACAGTACCAGCAACTCCAAGCCATGGTCGCCCGGGTCCAGGCCGTACAGTGGCCGGCTGACCTACGCCATGCACCACTCCCAGCTCATCGCCGGCGGGCTTCTACGGCCCAAACCCCACCCATCTGCAGGACGATTTGGAACTCGACATCGTAGGCATCAGTGCCTATGCCTATTTCCCACTCACGGATGCTGTGCCCACGACGGTCCTCAGCGTCGCCGCCCTCCAAGCGAGTTACGAGCAGATCTTTCAGGACTATCTCCTGCCGCTGGCCGCCCGCAATCCGGATCGGCCCCTTGTGTTTCTCGAATATGGCGCGATGGAGGCGGTTGCAGCGCCCTATGATCAGAGTGTTTCGTTCCTCCAACCCTATGTCTTTTCTGACGCGAACGGGAACGGGAAAGACGACGGATGGGAAACCCAGGCCAATATGTACCAGGCCCTGCTCAACACCATGGCGCAGCACCCAGGCGTCTTAAATGGCGTCTTCTTCTGGGGGAATTGGCTAGAGCCTTTTACGTTAGGCTGTAGCCAAACCGTTCCGCTCTCGTCATGCCGGACGTGATCCGGCATCCAGCGGCGGGGGGCTCGGAGGCTGGATGCCTGCTTGCGCAGGAATGACAGGCAGCTACACAGGATCGTAATTTGCTCTAGCCAGCGATGCGATGTGGGACCAATATGGCTGGAAAGATGATCTTCGCTCTTACGGTATCCGGGGCAAGTTGGCCGAGGAGGTCGTGCGGTCGGCTTATGAGTCCTACAAGCAGCAGTAGCGGTCTTGATGTGAAATTCGCGCTAATCGGCGTTCGGGCTGGCTAAGGCGTCCAGGATGAAGGCGTACTCGAAGGCGATTTCTTTCAGCAGGTCGTAGCGGCCCGAAGCGCCGCCGTGGCCGGCCCCCATGTTGGTCTTCAGCACCAGACGCGTGTCGTCGGTTTTGGTCGCCCGCAGCTTGGCCGTCCATTTGGCCGGCTCCCAGTACTGGACCCGGGGATCGTTCAGCCCGGCCGTGATCAGCAGGTGCGGGTATGGCTGGGCTGCCACATTGTCGTACGGCGAATACGACAGCATGTAGTCGTAGTAGGCCTTGAGCCGGGGGTTGCCCCACTCCTCATACTCACCGACCGTGAGCGGAATGGATTCGTCCAGCATGGTCGTGACGACATCGACAAACGGCACCTGAGCCACCGCCACCGCCGCCAGACGCGGGGCCATGTTGATAACCGCCCCGATCAGCAGACCGCCGGCACTGCCGCCCATGATGGCCAGCCGCCGGCTGGAGGTATAGTTTTCGGCGATCAGGGTCTGGCCGCAGGCGATGAAGTCGGTGAAGGTGTGTTTCTTGTGCAACATCTTGCCCTGCTCATACCACTCGCGGCCCATCTCTTCGCCGCCCCGAATGTGGGCCAGGGCATACACAAAGCCCCGGTCGAGCAGGCTCAGCCGATTGCTGGAAAACCAGGGGTCGAGGCTGGAGCCGTAGGAACCGTAGCCGTACAGCAGGCAGGGGTGGGAGCCGTCACGACGAAAGCCGGTTTTGTAGACCAGGGAGATCGGGATACGGGTGCCGTCCTGAGCCGTGGTAAACACCCGCTCGGAGCGGTAGGCGGCGGGGTCGAAATCGCCCAACACCGGCTTTTGCTTGCGCAGGGTCCGGATGCCCTGGGCCATATCGTAATCGAACACCGAGTCGGGCGTGGTCAGCGACATATAGGTAAAGCGCAGCGTGTGGGTGTCAAACTCCGGGTTCTCGGCCTGGGCGTAGGTATAGACCGGCTCAGGAAAAGACACCGGCCGGTCCTGGCCGCTGGCAAAATGGTGGACGCGCAGACTGCGCAGCCCGTTCTCACGCTCGTACAAGACCAGATAGTCGGCAAAGACATCCATGTCGTCGAGCTTGACCGCTGTCCGGTGGGGCACGACTTCGCGCCAGTTTCTCCTGGCCGGATCCTTGGCCGGGGCGGTCACCAGCCGGCCGTTCTTGGCTGCGGCGTTGGTCAGGATATACAGCAGCCCATCCCGGTGTTCGACGTGGTAGCGCAGGCCGGTCTGGCGCGGCTGAATGAGTCGAAAGCGCCTATCAGGCGCGTCCGCAGACAGCAGCCAGACCTCGCTGGTCTCGATGCTGTCGATTGACAGCACGAGGTAGGCCCGATCCTTGGTTTTATACAGGTGGACCCGGTACAGCTCATCGGCCTCGTGGTACAGCTCGCTATCCTCGGCCGGGTCGCTGCCCAGCCGGTGGCGGTACACCTTGTGGGGGCGCTTGGCCGTGTCCTGGGTGGTGTACAACAAAGTCCGGTTATCGTTGGCCCACTCGACCGCATAGCTGGTGTTGGGAATCCGATCCGCCAACAGCGCACCGCTGCTCAGGTCCTTGACGTACACCGTATAGTCTTCCGAGCCGGTGGTATCGAGCGAGTAGGCCAGCAGGCGGTGGTCGGGGCTTATCTCGTACACCCCCAGCCGCAGGTAGTCGTGGCCCTCGGCCTCGGCGTTCAGGTCGAGCAGGATCGCCTCCTCAGCCTTTGGGCGGTCAGACTTGCGGCAATATATCGGATACTGCCGGCCCTCTTCGGTCCGCGAGTAGTACAGGAAGGCGCCCAGTTTTACCGGCACGGCCAGATCGGTCTCCTGGATGCGGCCCAGCAGCTCGGTGTAGAGGCTGTCTTGCAGCTCGGTCGTATGCGCCATGACCGCCTCGGTATAGGCGTTTTCGGCTTCCAGATAGCTGATGACCGCAGGATTGCCCTTTTCCCGCAGCCAGTAGTAGGGGTCGATCCGGGTATGGCCATGAACGGTCAGTTTGTGATGAATCGGGGTTGCCTTCGGCGGGCTGGGGGCGGGCATGCGGGCTCCTGTTAGGACGAGGACGCAGAAGAGGCAGATGATACTGGGGATGGGCTGGGCGTCGGCTCCTCGTCTTGCTCCTCGTCTTGCTCCTCCTCGGTCCGCCCCGACCCGCCTTCGTGGCGGACCATGTAGATGCCGCTGGCGATGATCAGCGCGCCGCCGGCCAACACGCCGCTGCTCGGCACGTCGCCCCACAGCCAGTAACCCAGGGCCATAGCCCAGACCAGACCGGTGTATTCAAACGGCGCGATGAGCGAAACTTCGCCGTAGCGAAACGCCTGGGCCAGCAGCCAGTGGGCGGCAACCCCGATGAGGCCGGTGAGCAGAAAGAGCGGCACGTGGCCGAGAGCGATGGGCGTCCAGCCGGCGGCGGCAAACGGCAGGGTCGCAACCGCACTGATGGCCATGTAGTAGAACAGAATCCGGGTGCTCGGCTCGTGCTGGCTGAGACGCCGGGCGACCAGGCTGGTCACCGCCCAGACCACCGCGGCCAACAGGGCAATGAGGGCGGCAAAACTGAAGCCCAGGCTGGCCGGCGACAGCACGATCAGCACGCCCACAAACCCGCCGATCACGGCCACCCAGCGCGAGCGGGAAACCCGCTCGCCCAGAAAGATGCGACCGAACAGGGTCATGAACAGGGGCGCGCCAAACACCAGGGTGTAGGCGTTGGCCAACGAGATGGAACGCAGGGCGACGATGAACAGCAGCCACGACACCAACATCAGCACCGAGCGAACCGTGTGGGCGAACAGGTAGGAGGTCGCCAGCCCCCGGCGCCCCTGCTCCCACACCACCAGCACTAGCGCCGGCCCCACGCCCAGCAGCGCCCGCAGAAACACAATCTGGACGGCCGGATAGTGCGGCACCAGCCACTTTGCCGCCGCGTCGCTGACCGACAGCAGGGCGATAGTCGCCAGCATGTAGCAGACAGCCTTGAAGGGCGCGTTGATCATCGTCGGGGCTTATCCATTCTCGTGCTGTTTGCGCTGGCGGTATTTTTCGACCATATACGAGCCGGCGGCCACCCCGCCACCGTCAACCACCAGGACCGTGCCGGTAATGAAGCTTGAGTCGGGCGAGGCCAGAAACAGGGCCGCGTGGGCAATTTCTTCAACCTGACCGAGACGGGCGATGGGCATGTGCTGGGCGCGCTCGCGCAGGGCGTGCGGCGGCCAGGTTTTCAGCAGCTCGGTTTCAATCGGGCCGGGTGCGATGGCGTTGACGGTGATGCCGTAGTCGGCCAGGTCGAGCGCGGCCGAGCGGGTCAGGCCGATGATGCCGGCCTTGGCCGCGCCGTAGGGCGCCAGGTTGATGGGTCCCATCAGGCCGGCCACGGACGCGATATTGACAATCCGGCCGTACTCCTGCTTGGCCATTTCCCGGGCCGCAGTCTGGGCGCAGTAGAACGAACCGGACAGGTGGATATTGATATGGCGCTGCCAGTTTTCCTTGCTGACTTCCAGGAAACGCTGGCCTTTGCCGATGCCGGCATTGTTGACCAGAATGTCGATCTTGCCCAATGCCTCGACCGTGGCCTCAACGAGCGCCTGGACCTGGTCGTAGTCACTCACGTCGGTGTGGTGGACAGAGGCCCGACGCCCGAGCTGGCGGATGTCCTCGGCCGTGGCCTGGGCGGTTTCCATATTCAGGTCGGCTATGGCAATATCCGCCCCTTCGGCGGCAAAACGCAGGGCAATCGCCCGACCGATTCCCTGGCCCGCCCCGGTCACGAGGGCCGTCTGGTTCTGGAGCTGCATCGCTGACCTCCTCAACCAGGACGCCCTGTTCCTGCAAGTCGCGGATCTGCTCGTCCGAATAGCCGCCCAGCTCGCGCAACAGCTCGGCGTTATGCTGGCCCAGACGGGACGCCGGACCCGGAATGCGTGGCGGGGTCTTGGAGAACTTATGCGGCGACTTGAGCAGCAGCAGCTCGCCATAATCTGGGTTGGGCGTTTTTTCGATCATACGCGCGCTCAGGTGCGGGTTCTCGGCAAACTGACCGATCGACAGAATCGGCGCGACCGGCAGCCGCAGCTCGTCGGCCATGATGCGGATAGCCTCCTCGTCGCTCGGCAGCGACTGCAACCACTCCTCGATCATGACCCTGAGCGCGTCCGCGTTCTGAATGCGCCAGCGGTTGGTCTTGAACTCGGGCGAGGCCAGCAGCTCTTCGCGGCCCATGCGTGTGACCAGAGTCACCCAGTGGTCCTCAGTAATCAGACCAATTGCGATATAGCCGTCCTTTGACTTGAACGAGCCGTAGGGAAAGGCGCCGCTGCGCTGGTTACCGCCCCGCTGCGGGTCAACCTGCCCGTCGGTGATACTGTAGGCGGCCAGGGCCCAGTCGTGGGCGTTATAGGTGCAATCGACCAGCGCCAGATCAATATACTGTCCCTGGCCGGTGCGCTCACGGTGGAACAGCGCCGCGTTGATCGCGCCAAAGGCGTTCAGCGCGGCCATATGATCGCCGACCGCCGAGCCCGGATAGGCCGGATAGTCGTCCGGCTCGCCGATCATGTGCAGGAAGCCGCCGACCCCCAGGGCAACCAGATCGTTGCCGATCCGCCGCGAGTACGGCCCGGTCTGGCCGTAGGTCGAGACCGAGCACATGATGAGGGACGGGTTGATCGCCGACAGCTCGTCATAGCTGAGGCCATAGCTGGCCATGATGCCGGGCGTGAAGTTCTCGAACACTACATCCACATTTTTGACCAGCTGTTTGATCAGGGCTTGGCCCTGGGGCGTCTTCACATCCACCCCCAGGCTCTTTTTGCCCCGGTTATGCATGACGAAGTAGCTCGGCGTGGCGCCGTCCTTGCCGTCCTTGGGCACGATGCGGATATGGCGGCTGTGCTCGCCCCTGGGCGGCAGCTCGACCTTGATGACCTCGGCGCCCAGATCAACCATCAGCCGGGTAGCCTGCGGGCCGGCCAGCCACTGGGTAAAATCGAGCACCCGGATACCTTCGAGAATCTGTTGTTGACCTGCCATGCGTATTCCCCCACGGGTCAGAAGCTCTTTCAGAAACTCTTGCCGGCCATGAAACCGCCGTCAATCGGATAGGTGGCGCCGGTGATGAAATGCGCCTCGGCCGAGGCCAGAAAGAGAATCAGGTTGGCGATTTCCTCGGGCTGCGCCCAGCGTCCGGCCGGGTGGAGTCGGCGCAGCGAGGCGACCACATTCGGATCGTCAAAATAACCGGCCGTCATACCCGTCTCCACCACTCCGGGCGCAACCGCGTTGACCTGGATGTCGTGCTCGGCCAGTTCCATGGCCATCTCCTTGGTCAGCCCGACGACGGCGTGCTTGGAGGACACATAGGCGGCCCGGTTCGGCACCCCGACCAGACCGGCGACCGAGGCCAGGTTGACAATCTTGCCGCCCCGGCCCTGGGCAATCATGTGGCGGGCAACGGTCTGGCTGCACAAAAACGTGCCGCTCAGATTGGTGGCGATCACCCGCTGCCATTCGGCAAAATCCAGCTCCAGAAACGCCACGATTTCGCGCACGCCGGCGCTGTTGACCAGGATATCGAGTCCGCCCAGCTCGGCCACCGCGTGATCGACCGCAGCCGTGACCGAGTCGGGCCGGGTCACATCGAGCTGTACGGCGACCGCTTTTGCGCCCGTGTCGGCGAGGGTGTCCAGGCTGGCCCGAGCGGCTTCGAGATCAACGTCGGCCGCAGCCAGGGCCGCGCCTTCCTTGCCAAAGGCCAGGCAGGTCGCCCGGCCGATACCGCTGCCGGCTCCCGTCACCAGGACACGGGTGTCTGTAAAACGCATATGCGCCTCCTTATCTCCTGCTGACCACAGGCACAAGACCTTCAGGTCTGACTCGGAGCTTAACGGGTAGGTCACATTTTTCCACCCCTGAGATTCATTCCTCCAGAGACGCACAGACTTGTATGACGCTGTCATACACGCTACACTCGCGTCGACCCGTCTCACGAAAGGATGTCACATGCGAGTCAATGCGAGATTGGATGACGAACGGGCGGAGAAGCTGCGCCAACTCCAGTCGCTGACACGGCTCAGCGCAAGCGAGATCGTCAAGCGCGCCATCGACCTGTTGTACCGCCACCAGTCCGGGCGGTCCCGCGACAAGCTCGACGCCTTGTTGAGCAGCGACTTCGTGGGCTGCGCCAACGGTCCCGCAGACTTGGCGAGCCAATACAAGCGCTACCTCAGACGCGACCTGGAAGACAAGCATGGTCTTGGCTGACACCGGATATTGGCTTGCTTTGGCGAATAGCCGGGACCGCTGGCACGCAGCCGCGCTTGAGGCCAGTCGCGACCTCAACGAGGCCCTTGTCGTCACCTGGCCGGTGGTGACGGAAACCTGCCACCTCCTGCTCTCACGATTGGGAGTCCATGCGGAATTACGCTTCGTTGAGCAAGTCTCGAAAAACGTGGACATCCACGAGATCGGGCAGGGACATCTCGGTGTGATCCGTGAGTTGATGGAGCGCTACGCGAATCTGCCGATGGATCTGGCCGACGCCTCGCTTGTGGTGGCGGCGACCGAGCTCGGAGAAGGCCGTATTCTTTCCACGGACCAGCGCGATTTCAACACCTACCGCTGGAAGGACACGCAACCGTTTCACAACCTGCTGCGCCCCTTCGCCGCAGACGCCGAGTGAGCCCATCACAAGGTGAAGAAACACGGGCTAAGGAAGGGTCCGAACAAGACGGAACCCGAGGTGGTTGTTCCGAAAAGAGGTGGCGTCCTAGAAGCGGTTATCCGAGCGGACGTAGCTCGGCTTGTCTTGAGGAAAGCCAGAACTGTCTTTATGCATCCTGGTCTCTGCCTGAGGGGCCTGATTGGCTCGCAAAATCAATGGCCTGAATTGCATCTTGGGCGGCTCGGGCGATTTCAGGGTCGCTATCCTCGGTAAATGGGCGCAACTCGGACACTATTCTTGGGTCTCCAATGCTCCCGAGAACATTGATGACCATTGGAAGATACTGACCTTTGTGAAGTGCCTCCTCAAGGAGAGGCTCGGCCCGCTGCCCGGTTTGGACAAGAAAGATGCCGGCTATGGTACGAATGTTCTCGTCTTCAGAGTCCAAAGCATGGATTAGCGTACGCCCTGCCACATCCAGACCCGTAACATTCCACACCGCTTTAGACACGAACAACTGTGCTACTTTTGCGAGGTTCGTAACCAGCATCTTTTTTCACACTCGGCCTGGGTATTTCTTTATATCCTAACAGCCGAAAGGCAAGACAGGAAAGCTTCTCTCCTCCCCCACTCAGAGTAAAGCCGGTATATTACGCCTCTGCCAAACATTTGGATCGTGGGTTGCCGAATGATTGAACCAGACAGGGAGAACATGCTCCTGGATTTGGGGATGATTGTATTTCTGACCTCCTCGGCCAGCGAGGATTACGAGGTCGAGGCGCACCCGTATCGAGATGACTTTCCTCACACGATTGAAATCGGGCAAATAGTTGTCATGAACCGGACAACTCAGCAGGATGAGCTTCTCAATATCCAGACCACGCTGAGTTCCTAACATGGCGACGCTCCCTCCGTGGCTGTGCGCAAAAAGATGATCTAAACCGTTTATCCTACGTGTCGTGGCCCAGGCAGCGAGGCTCAACGCAGCGCGATCACGCGCCGTGTGGTTGTATAATCCCGACCAGGAAAAGACATCCTGGGCACCATAAAGATCCTTGCGTACGTTTTCTAGGGTCTGTCATCAGTTAGGAGACATCCTTGGGGATTCCTCCCCTGCTGAGCTATACTGCTCGCAGGAGCCAGAGT
>JAGWBB010000009.1:0-4202 GCA_021296095.1 Desulfurellaceae bacterium
GCCGACCTGACCGACATCGTCGGCCAGCCAGTTGACGGCATTGATGAACAGGTCTCGGTTGCCGCCCTGCTCCAGCAGACCGTTATGGGCAAAATCGACATCGCCGAAGACCACGATCCGGCCGGGCGGTCCCTGGTGGTCTCCGTTGCTCAGAATCACCTCTCCGGCAATCGGCACCGGGCCGCGCAGGTCGCGGCCAGGAACAAAGCGCAAATCCTGCTCGGCTGAAATGCGCCGTTCGGCGCTGCCGAAGCCGGACGCTGAGGTTGCCAGAATGGGCGCGGCCCTGATGCCGTTGTCGAGATCCTGGCGGACCTCGACCACCCGGGACAGGGAAAAGATGGGCGGGGCATTGACCGCCTTCATGTCGTGGGTGACGGCGGTGCGTGAGGCCCGGAAGGTGATCGATTCGCCGGCATAGATCCGCTTTGTGGGATCGACCGCAATATAGTCCAACAGGTGGACCCCGTACTGCTCCAGAAAGGCGTCGAGATTCGAGGAACTCTCCGGCTCAAGCAGCACAAAAAGGCGACCGCCCCGTTTCAGAAAGGCGTCCAGGGCCTGCAACTCAAAGGGCAGGAAGGGATCTGTGGGGCCGAGCAGGACGACCACCACGGCATCGTCCGGTACGCCGGCGGTGTCGGCCAGCGCGATCTGCTTGGCGACGTAGAACTCATCCGCCATGGCGCCCCGGAGTTTGGTGTAGCCGTCTTCCGGCTGCGGATCGCTGAGATCGCCCTCGCCGTGACCAGTCGTAAAATAGATCATTTTTTCCGCGCTGCGGGTGACGTGCAGCAGGGCCGAGACCACGTCGTTCTCGCCGGAGTGCAGGAAAGACTGGCGGCGGCGTCCGGCCGACTCGAACACAATCGTGCCATACCGCCGCGCGTCGTACTGCTGGGCCGTGGCCGGGCTGCGGTTCATATCGACGATGGTGTGGCGGAAGTGGGGCGACAGGGCGTCCATGCGGCCCAGCATATCGGTCAGAAAGAAATTCTCGGGCCGGTCGGGATGGATGAAGGCGATGGCGTGGACATCCTGCTGCAAGTTTGACACCACGTACTGGGTACGGGGAGCGAGGGTGAACTTCTGTTGCAGGGTCAGGTCAATCCGCCGGTTATAGTGGGCCAGCACCGCCTGGATGGCGATCAGCATGGCCAGAAATCCGACTGTCCCGACAACGAGCTTGAGCACGTTGCGCAGATTGGCATTCATCGGCGTCCCTTCCACTGGCGGGATTCAAGCGACCGGAGGGTCAGGAAACTGAAGAACAGGACGAAGGCGAAAAAGAAGGCGATCTCTTTGGTGTCAATGAATCCCTGGGCAAAGCCCTGAAAATGGGTGACCATGGAGGTCTGGGCCAGCCAGTACAGAAAGCCGTCGCGGGTGGCGCCCTCATTCCAGCTCAGGATCCAGAAGAACAGCAGCGTACACAGCGCGGCAAAACCGGCCACTACCTGGTTGTCGGTCAGCGAGGAGATGAACAGGCCACACGCGATGCAGGCCAGGGCGATGAGGGCGAGTCCGCTATAGCCGGCCAGGACGAGGGTCCAGTTGAACGGCTGCACCCAGTAGACCAGCACGGGATAGACCGCGGTGAAGGACAGCATGAACAGGGTGGCCAGGCTGCAAGCGACGAATTTGCCCAGATACAGCTCGGCGTCCCGCATCGGATAGGTCAGCAGCAACTCGATCGTGCCCAGCCGTTTTTCTTCGGCAAACAGCCGCATGGTCAGGAACGGAATCGCCAGCAGCAGCATCAGACGGATATCGGTAAAAACGAGCTGCCAGAAGTTTTCGATGATGTTGAGGCCGAACCCGAACTGCACGTAGAAGATGAGGTCGGTATAAAAATAATAGCCGCTGACCAGCAGAAAGACGGCGGTGACCAGATAGATGAAGGGCGACAGAAAATACGAGCGGAGTTCTTTGGCGACGACAGCCCGAAAGTTCGTCAGAAAGGTGTGTGCCTGTCCCATGTGTACTCTCTCCTACGCAGGCATTCACTCCGAGCCGGTCGGGCATGCTCTCAGGCCGCTGGACGCTGTTCCTCTGTTGTCAGGCGTACAAATAACTCTTCCAGACCGGCGGTGAGCGGGTTGAGCTCGTGCAGGGACCAGCCCCGGTTGACCACCAGCTCGGCGAGTTCGTGGTTGAGCGTGCGATCCTGGGAGTGGACCAGAAAGAGGTGTCCCGGTTGCTGATCCTCTGCCGGACCGTCTTGCGGAGTGTCTTGGAGGATGACCTCACTCACCCCGGGCAGCGCCCGCAGGGCGGTCTGAATATCCTCGACCGGACCCGCCACCCGCAGCCGAGTCCGGGTAGCGGATTGCAGACGTTGGCTGAGTCCGGCCGGGGTATCCTCGGCCAGAATCTGGCCTTTATCGATAATCACCACCCGGTGGCACACCTGGGCGACCTCGGCCAGGATGTGGCTTGATAATAATACCGTCGTTTTTCCGCCCAGGCTCTTGATCAGCTCCCGCATGTCGATCAGCTGGTGGGGGTCGAGACCGATCGTGGGTTCGTCCAGAATCAAAACCTGCGGCTCACACAGCAGGGCCTGGGCCAGGCCGACCCGTTGGCGGTAGCCCTTCGACAGGGTGCCAATGTGGCGGCGGGCCATATGGCTGAGGCTGCACTCGTCGAGCACGCGCTCGACCTGCCTGCGCCGGTCTGCCCCGCCGGCCGTTTTCACCCGCGCACAGAAGCCCAGAAAGGCGCGGACCGTCATGTCCGGGTACAACACGACGTTTTCGGCCAGATAGCCGAGCTTGCGGCGCATCTCCAGAGACGCGGTTTCCACGTCGTAACCGGCCACCACGACTCGACCCTCGGTCGGCGGGAAGAAGCCGGTCAGGATGCGCATGAGCGTGGTCTTGCCCGAGCCGTTGGGGCCGAGCAGACCGACGATCTCTCCTTCCCGGACATCGAAGGACACCTGGTGGAGAGCCCGAACCTGACCGTAGTATTTGGTGACGTTGTGGACTTCAATCATGCGTGCTTCGTTCAGGCGTCTGGAGCTGCCGCATCCTCCTGGGCTGGAGTGGCGGCGGCTTGGAGTGCGTCCACTCTGGCCCGCAGGTCTTCGACTCTGTTGTCTGCCAATTCCTTCTGGCGGGTCAGCGTATCGACTTTTTCGCTGAGCTTGTTGTTCTGGTCGGTAAGGCTTTTGAGTTTCTGTTCATGTTCGGCGTTTGCCTGGCGCAGGATGCCGACCTCTCCGGGCAGGACTCCGGAGAAGAGGGTGGTGGTGAGTCCTAAGCGCTCAAACGTGATGCCGGTCAGGACCAGGGCGATCCATAACACGCCGACGCCAACATAGCCCCAGGCAAGCTTCGATAGTGATTCGTCTTCCACAAGCTGTTGTTCTTCTGCCATACGTCCCTCTCTTTATGAAAAGATATGGGGGTTTACGTAACAAAAAAGTGGAGAGGGGGAAAGGCGGTGGTCCTTATTATCGCACGGTCACTGTGGCGTGAACGGGGAGCCGCGGCCCCCCGCTCCGCGCCGAGCTTTAGCGGGCGCTCCGGATCAGGAAGTTCACCGAGAACGCTTCCGGGGTGTTAATCGGGGTCGGCTCGTTGAAGTACCACTCCTGGGTCCACTCATTCCTCGACCGGGCGTAACCGGACGGCGCGTCCCACTTGGTCGAGTGGGCCAGCTGGAGGTCCGAACCCTGACCGTGCGGGGTGAAGGCCCACACGTCTTCATAGTTGTAATTGGCGCCTTCCAGCGGGTTGGTCGGAAAGCCCTTGTACGGCGTGCCGACGTAGTTGAACAGGTTGAACCAGAACTTCCACAGCTCACCACCCTGGTCGTACATCTCGGCGAAGCTCATACCCCAGAAGTCCTTGTCGAGGTACATGATGCGCTTGGAGTAGGCGTACTGGCTGTAGGCCGACGGAATCCCTTCGACCACGTACACCGGCCGCCGTTCCCACGGCACGTTGCAGGGGATGAAGGCCATCGTGCCGGTCGTGCCGTCGGGCTCGGCGCACCAGACCTTACGGGTGCCGTACACACCAACGTGGACCGGGGCCAGGATGTCTTTTTCGGACAGCAGCCGGAAGGTCCAGTAGGAATGCTTGGAGTTGAAGCCCCACAGCGAGTCGAGGTCCATGTCGGTGCCCCAGAAGGCGTCGCTGCGGTTGGCCACACTGATGCGCCGCACACGACGCAGCTCCGGCAGGTACATGTAG
>JAGWBB010000009.1:4387-64999 GCA_021296095.1 Desulfurellaceae bacterium
TCACCCTTGCTGTTGACCAGCTCGGTGATCCACTCGGTGCCGACGTTGTCCACATACTGGGGCTTCTGTTCCTGATTCCACATCAGCTTGGCCCCGGCCAGCGGATCGTTGGGGTCGATATTGGGGAAGGGCACCCCAGCCACATAGTTGAACATCTCGCGCCCGTCGGGCGAGATCTCGACCTGGCCGGAGTATTTCTCGGTCGCCTCTTGGAACAGCTTGGGCAGCGGGATCGGGATTGTCTCGATGACCTTGATCTCCATGCCCTGCTCGACATACCATGCCACGCCGGGGATGATCAGCTCGCCGGCTTCGGCCATATTGTCTTTGGTGAACACCTCGCCGGTGTATTTGTGCTCGGGGCCGATACATTCGACCAGGGTGCATTGGTCATAGGCGTTGACTGGAGCCGCCAGACCTAGTGCGCCGACGGCCAGCGCGGCACAGGCGGTTCCCAGGAACTTTCTTAGCTTCATGATATTCCCTCCTTGGGTGGGATTGTGCGATGACGGCAGTGCGGCGTGCAGACAGGGTGGACCACGTTCCATACCTTTTCCTCTCCGTACTGCCAGACGATAGCAGACAAGCCGGAAGGTCAATAGTCCGATCAGAGGCTTTTTTCACCGTCCTGGGGAGGGCTCTTCTCGGCTTTTCCGTTCCAGCATCCCGTCGATGATGGTCTCAAGATTGGTCTGGGAAACGGTCGTGACCCGGATCCAGCCGTCAAGAACGAGGCCGGGCACCGAATCGATCTGGTAGCGACGCCCCAGGGCCAGGCTGCGGGCGACCTCGGCCTGGCCGTCTTCGCCCGCCAGGCGGGTCAGCAGCAGTTCCGGGTCAAGCCCAACCCTGTCCGCCACGCGGGCCAGGCCGTCCCGGCTGGTGATGTCGAGCCGCTCTTCAAACTGAACCCGGAAGAGTGCCTGTTGCATTTCGGGGCCTAAGCCGAACTCGTCGGCCACGGCATAGGCGCGGGCCGGGATAGAGGACTTGGGGTCGACGATCGGGTAGCCGAAGAATTCGACCCGCAAACGCGCGCCATATTTTTTTTGGAGGCTGGGGATGAGCTGGCTCACCGTCTGGTAGCAGGCCGGGCACAGAAAATCCTCGAAGACGGTCAGTCTGATCGAATCCGGTCGCGCCTCCTCGGGAGCGCGCCGGACAAAGAGGTAGGAGCCGGGGATGGAAGCGTAGTGGTCGAGCAGGTGCTCGTCGGCCCACCTCGGCTGGGCCAGGCACAAGACGGTCAGCAGGCCGAGTCCGAGGCGGATGAGCCGCCGTCTCCAGAGGGAGCGAGACATGGGTGTGACACTCCGATTGCGCGGGTAGGTTTGCCCCAGGCTTGGAGCATACCCGGCCGCTCGGTGCAAGAGGCGGAGAAGCAGGTTCTTGTCTGCTCCTGCGCTGGCGGGCTATAGTGCCGGGGTATTTGCCAGTCTTCATGGAGTGAGGAGGATATCATGCGCCGGTTGTCGTTTGTGATGTTATCAATCTTTTTGGCCTTTTCCTTTGCCCTGGTCGCACTCGGTGGGGCAGCTCAGGAGGAGGGCCAGAGTGCCCTGAACGGCGTCAAAATCGGCTATGTTGACTTGGTTCGGGCCATGGCCGAGTGCGAGGCCGGCAAAAAAGCCCAGGACCAACTCAAGAAGGAAGTCGAGAATTCAGAGCAGCGTTTGCTGAAGCAGCGGGAGCGGGTCGAACAGATCAAGGAGGAGCTCGAAAAAAAGGCCATGGTCCTGCGTGAAGAGGAACGCGACGCCCTGGGACAGGACTACCGTCAGAGTCTGCGGGACTTTGAACGGCGCTATAAAGATGCCGAAGAGGATCTGAAGATCAAGGACAGGCAGCTGACCGGTCGGATCATGATGCAGCTACAACAGATTGTGGCCGAGCTGGGCGAAAAGGGCGCCTATACGGTGATTCTGGAGGGTAATAACACCGTCGTTCTCTACGGCCAGCAGAATATCGACCTGACCGACCAGGTCATCCAAGAACACAATAAGCGTTTCTCCCAACAGAGTTAGGAGCCCAGGGGCGGGCTCTCAGTCTCCCGCCCCCCAGGCCGGCCGCCTAGGCCCGGGCGACCAGCTGTCGCAACACATAGTGCAGAATGCCGCCGTGCCGATAGTATTCGACCTCTATCGGCGTATCGATCCGGACGCGGACCGTGACCTCCTGGCTCTGTCCATCGGCCCGGTGGATGGTCAGCGTCGCGTCCTGCTGAGGGCTGAGGTCGTCGCCGATGCCGGTCAGATCAAAGGTCTCGCTGCCGTCCAGACCCAGCGCCTGGGCGCTGGTGCCGTCTGTAAACTGACACGGCAAGACGCCCATACCGACCAGGTTGCTGCGGTGAATCCGCTCAAAGCTGTGGGCAATTACGGCTTTGACGCCGAGCAGGGCCGTGCCCTTGGCCGCCCAGTCGCGTGAGCTGCCGGTCCCGTACTCCTGGCCGGCAATCACGACCAGCGGTGTCCCGGCCGCCTGGTAACGGACCGCCGCGTCATAGATGTCCATCTGCTGCCCGTCGCCATTGGCGTAGTAGTGGGTCACCCCGCCCTCGGAGCCCGGCACCATCAGGTTTTTGATGCGGACGTTGGCAAACGTGCCCCGCGTCATCACCCGGTCGTTCCCCCGCCGCGAGCCGTAGCTGTTGAAGTCTGGGACGCCGACCCCGTTGTCTTGCAGATATTGGCCGGCGGGCGAACTGGGTTTGATCGCCCCGGCCGGACTGATGTGGTCGGTAGTGACCGAATCGCCCAGCACGGCCAGCGGCCGGGCGCCGATAATCGGGCTGATGGTCCCCGGCTCGGGTCCGAACGCGGCAAAAAACGGCGGCTCTTGAATATAGGTCGAAGCCGGATCCCAGTCGTACAGGGTGCCGGTGGTGCTGGCGATGTCGTTCCACAGGGGGTTGTCGGCGCTCAGGTCGGCGTACAAACCGCGATAGGTGTGCGGCTCGCGTGCGGCCTGGATGAGGGTCTGGATTTCTGCGGAGCTGGGCCACAGATCGCGCAGGTAGACCGGCTGGCCGTCGGTGCCCGTGCCCAGCGGCTCGGTATTCAGGTCGATATCGACCCGACCGGCCAGGGCGAAGGCCACGACCAGAGGCGGGCTCATGAGAAAATTGGCCTTGATGTTCTGGTGCACCCGCGCCTCGAAGTTCCGGTTGCCGCTCAACACGCTGGCGGTGATCAGGTCATGGCTGGTCACCGCCGCCTCAATGTCGGGATCGAGCGGGCCCGAGTTGCCGATGCAGGTCGTGCAGCCGTAGCCGACCAGATGAAAGCCGAGCCGATCCAGATAGGCCTGGAGCCCGGTCTCGTCCAGATACTCGGTCACGACCCGCGAGCCCGGACCCAGGGACGCTTTGACCGTGGGGCGAATCGTCAGGCCCTTTTCAACCGCTTTTTTGGCGACTAGGCCGGCCGCCAGCATGACGCTCGGGTTTGAGGTGTTGGTGCACGAGGTAATGGCCGCAATCAGCACATCGCCGTGGCCGATATCGCCTGAGCCGTTGATGTTGATGGGATAGCGCGTGCCCAGCTCGTCCGGCGACTTGGCATAGCCGTTCTCGCTCGCCGGCTGCTGAAACAGGTCGGCAAAGGTCTGTTTCAGGTCCGGCAGATTGATCCGGTCCTGGGGGCGTTTGGGACCGGCCACCGCCGGCTGGACATCGGCCAGGTCGAGTTCCAGAACCTGGCTGTAGCTGCACTGGTCTTTGCCTGGGATGCCGAACATGTCCTGAGCCTGGAAGTAGCGCCGAAAGGCATCGACCTGCTCTTCGCTGCGACCGGTTGCTGTGAGATACCGGCAGGTCTCTTCATCGACTGGGAAAAAGCCCATGGTCGCCCCATATTCCGGGGCCATATTGGCAATCGTGGCGCGGTCGGTCAGCGGCAGCTGGGCTGCGCCTTGGCCGTGGAATTCGACAAACTTGCCGACGACTTTTGCCGCCCGCAGCAGCTCGGTGCAGTGCAGCACCAGGTCGGTTGCGGTCACGCCCTCTCGCAGCGACCCCGTCATATGCAGACCCACGACATCCGGGGTCAGAAAGTAGACCGGTTGGCCCAGCATGCCGGCTTCGGCCTCAATACCACCAACGCCCCAACCGACTACGCCCAGGCCGTTGATCATGGTGGTGTGCGAGTCGGTTCCGACCAGCGTATCCGGGTAATACACCCCGTCTTTTTCCAGCACGCCCTTGGCCAGGTATTCGAGATTGACCTGGTGCACGATGCCGATACCGGGTGGCACGACCTTGAAGCTGTCAAAGGCTTGCATACCCCATTTGAGAAACTGATAGCGCGCCTGGTTGCGCTCGAATTCTCTCTGCATATTCCGCTCAAGGGCGTTGCCGACACCGGCATAATCGACCTGAATCGAGTGATCGACCACCAGATCAACCGGCACCAGCGGCTCGATCAGCTTGGGGTCTTTGGCCAGCTTGGCGACCGCCGAGCGCATGGCCGCCAGGTCAACCAGCAGGGGCACGCCGGTAAAATCCTGCAACACAATCCGGGCCACGGTGAACGGAATTTCTGCCGTCCGGGTGTCGTGGGGTCCCCAGCCGGCGAGATTGCGCACGTCGCCTTCCTCGATACGCGTCCCGTCGTAGTTGCGCAGCACCGATTCGAGCACGATGCGGATGCTGACTGGCAGGCGCGAAATCTGCCCCAGGCCGTGGCGTTCCAGTTGGGGCAGGGAGTAAAACCGGGCCGTCTGACCGTTGCCCAGCTTGAATGTTTGCAGGCTCTCAAAAAGATTATGCGGCATGGCTCTTCCTTTTCTGGACAGGAATAAAATACGGCACCCGAGGCACCTGGGTTCGGCCCGTTTTGTATACGGCTTGGGGGGCACAAGGCAAGCTGGTGGTCTTTTCCCTGCTATGGATTTCACGTACATCCAAGGGGAACGATGATCTCTTCTTGATGAGCTGGTCATCGTCGTTCCCCTTGCAGGCAAGAGCCCTGAGCCCGGCGGAGGAGGCGCGATGAAAGTCCGTATTACTGAACTGCCCGAGGTCCTGATTGTTGAACCCGAAGTCTTCGAGGACGAACGGGGATTTTTCCTCGAAACCTATCACGCTCGCAAGTATGCAGAGGCGGGTATTCCGGCGGTCTTTGTCCAGGACAATCATTCCCACTCGCGGCGACATACCCTGCGCGGCCTGCACGCCCAGGGGCGGCATCCGCAGGGCAAGCTGGTCCGCGTGGTCCAGGGTGAAATCTTTGACGTGGCGGTCGATATCCGTCCCCGCTCGGCCACCTTCGGGCGCTGGGTCGGGATGCGGCTGTCGGCTCAGAGTTTCCACCAGGCGTATATCCCGCCCGGCTTTGCCCACGGCTTTTGTGTACTGAGCGAGAGTGCCGAGGTGGTGTATAAGTGCACCGAGTTTCACGATCCGAGCGACGAAATCGGGATTGTGTGGAACGATCCTGCCATTGGTATTGCGTGGCCGGTGGTGGAGCCGATTGTGTCCGACAAGGACAGACACGCGCCGCGTTTGGCCGAGGTGGCCGACAGGCTGGGCTGACAGGACAGGACGTCCCCGACGGGATTTGAACCCGTGTCGCCGGCGTGAAAGGCCGGTGTCCTAGGCCAGGCTAGACGACGGGGACTTGTAGCGGAGCGGAGGGTATGAGCCGACCGGGGCTCGAACCCGGGACCCTCTGCTTAAAAGGCAGATGCTCTACCGACTGAGCTATCGGCTCGGTCTGGCCAAAAACATAGCTGATGAGAGCGTATAACTCAAACCCCTGCGGTGGGTTTCCTGGCCGTCCGGCGTTGACTTGCTCCGCGGCCGCCTGTTAGCGTTCGGCCATGACACGCGTTCGTTCACGTTTTGCCCCCAGTCCGACCGGGTATCTGCACATCGGCGGTGCGCGCACCGCGCTGTTTGCTTATCTGGCCGCCAAGGAGCACGGCGGCACCTTCGTGCTGCGTATCGACGATACCGACCGGCAGCGCTCGACCCCGGAATTCCAGGCCGACATGCTCGACGCGCTGGGCTGGCTTGGGCTGGAAGGCGACGAAGGCCCCTATTTTCAGAGCCAACGCACAGCACTGTACCAGGAGGCGAGCGAGCGGCTGCTGGCCCAGGACAGGGCCTACCGCTGTTACTGCACGCCTCAGGAGCTGCAGGCCAAACGCGAGGCTGCCCTGGCAGCGGGCCGTCAGCCGGCCTACGACGGAACCTGTCGCACGTATACCCCGCAGCCCGGTGACCGGCGGGCGTTTACGCTCCGCTTCAAGGGACCCAGGGAAGGCCAGACGGTCGTTGACGACATCATCAAGGGGCGGGTCGTTTTCGAGAATCAGGAACTTGACGATCTGATCCTGGTCCGCTCGGACGGCTCGCCGACCTATAATTTCTGTTCCGTGTGTGACGATGCCGACCTGCGGATCAGCCATATCGTGCGCGGCGATGACCATCTGACCAATACCCCGCGCCAAGTTCTGATCTTTCAGGCGCTTGATGCCGACCCGCCGGCCTTTGCCCACCTGCCCCTGATTCTCGGCCCCGATCGGGTACGGCTCAGCAAACGGCATGGGGCAACCGCGGTACGCGCCTATCGTGAGCTGGGCTATCTGCCCGACGCTCTGGTTAATTTTCTGGCCCGTCTGGGCTGGTCACACGGCGATCAGGAGGTGTTTTCGTGGGCCGAGCTGCTGGATACCTTCCGTCTTGCCGATGTCGGCAAATCGGCCGGGGTGTTTAATGCCGAGAAGCTGGAATGGCTCAATTTTCAGTACCAGCAGGCCCGCTCGCCGGCCCAGATTCGCCAAGAGGTCCAGCCCTTTCTGGCCGACAAAGGCTATCGTTTGCCCGATGACGAGCGGCTCGAACAGATGCTGGCCACGCTCCAGCCCCGGGCCAAAACTCTGTGTGAGTTAGCGGAGGCGGCGCATTTTTATCTCACCGACGCCCTGACCTTTGAGGACAAGGCGGTCAAGAAATTTTTGACGCCGGACGGCTTGGTCCTGCTCGAACAGGTGCGCCGGCGGCTCGCCGGTGTTGCGGACTGGACCGAACCCGGACTGCAGACCGTCTTCGGCGGTCTGATGCACGACCTCGACCTCAAGCTGGGCAAGATCGCCCAGCCGGTGCGGGTGGCGCTGACCGGCGGGACGGCCAGTCCAGGTATCTTCGAGGTCATGGTCGCCCTGGGCCAGGACCAGACGCTGGCCCGCCTGGATGCCGCCCTGACGACGCTGGGGACGGGAAAAGGGCAGATTTCGGCTTGACTTCGGCCCGGCGGTTCTTTATTTTCTGGGCTGTTGAGGTGTGGGCTAATTGGTAAGCCACCTGACTCTGGATCAGGCGATTGTAGGTTCGAGTCCTACCACCTCAGCTTCCAGGTCCCATCGTCTAGCGGTTAGGACGCCGGCCTCTCACGTCGGTAGCACGGGTTCGAGTCCCGTTGGGACCATTCTCCTGTTCGCTCTCTGGCTACTCGCCCCATTTCTCGGCAGACCAATCTGTGCCCCGGGCTGCTCGCCCGGCAGCGGCGCGTGCTAAGAATTTCCAGCCAAGACAACCGGCCACGTCCGGCGCATTCCCCGGCTCTGGTATTCCTCGCTCGCTGTGCTAATGCTAATTGGTATAAGAAATGCCTCAGAGCCGACAACCTGTAACATAACCATTCAGTGTTCAGGGGGTGGAGATGGATGAAAACAGCAAGCATGAATTTGAGCGACTGATCCAGGAAGACCGCGAGAACCGCGAGAGCAAGCACTGGAGCGGCACCTTCATCGACTACCTGGAAAAGGTCAGACAAGACCCCTCTATCGTCAAGCACGCCCACGCGCGCATCTACGATATGATTGTGCAGGAGGGGGCGACGGATATTAACGAAACCGACGACCCGCGTGTCAGCCGCCTGTTCAAGGACGAGTCCCTGAGAGTCTACAATTTTTTCAAGGACGAATTCTTCGGGATCGAAGAAACGCTGGCCCAGATTTCCCGCTACTTTCAGTCCGCAGCCATGCGGGGCGAGGAGAATCGTCAAGTCCTGTATCTGATGGGACCGGTCGGGGCGGGCAAGAGTTCGCTGGTTGAAAAATTGCAGCGCGGCCTCGAGGGCCTCGATCCGATCTACATGATTGAGGACTCTCCGATGTTTGAGGAGCCGCTGCTCCTCATCCCCCGCCATCTGCGTCAAGAGTTTGAAAAAATGCTCGACGTGCGGATTGAGGGCGACCTGTGTCCGGTGACCCGCTGGCGGCTGCGCGAGGAGTTCAACAACGCCTACGAGAAGATGTCGGTGACCACGGTCGGGTTTTCAAAACGCAACCGCCGCGGCGTCGGTATCGTGCCGCCGGTCGATCCGAATAACCAGGACACCTCGGTGCTGATCGGGTCGGAGGATATCTCCAAGCTCGACCGCTACTCCGAGGGTGACCCGCGCGTGCTCGAACTGAACGGGGCGTTCAACGTCGGCAACCGGGGCATGGTGGAGTTTATCGAGGTCTTCAAAAACGAAACCGAATACTTGCACGCCATGATCACGGCCACCCAGGAGAAGTTTGTTCCCGCGCCGGGCCGTCACGGCACCGTGTACGTGGACACGGTCATTGTCGCCCACTCCAACGAGGCCGAGTGGCAGAAGTTCAAGGCCGACCATACCAACGAGGCGATTCTGGACCGCATCGTGGTGGTCAAGGTGCCCTACAACCTGCGTCTGTCCGAAGAGGTCAAGATCTACCAGAAGATGCTGCACAACTCGGACTTTCGGGCCAGCGTCGCGCCGCATACCCTGGAGGTGGCGGCCATGTTCGCCATTCTGTCGCGTCTCGAACCCTCGGCCAAGTGCGATCTGATGACCAAGCTCCACCTGTACAACGGGGAAGAGGTGGTCGAAAAGGGCCGGACCAAGAAAATCACGGTCAAGGAGCTGCGCGAGGACGCCAAGCGGGAGGGCATGTTCGGGATCTCGACCCGTTTCATCATGAAGGCGCTCGACAACGCCCTGTCTGAAGGCGGCTCGTCGATCAATCCGATCAGCGTCCGTGAGGCCCTGATCCGCATGGTTAAGGCCATGGACGCCCCGGACGATACCCGTAAACAGTATCTCGAATTCCTCCAGGACGTGATTCACAAAGAGTATCTCGAACTGCTTGAAAAGGAGATCACCAAGGCGTTTGTCTACTCCTACCAGGAGCAGGCCGAAACGCTCTTCCAGAACTACCTTGATCATGCCGAGGCCTACGTCAACCAGACCAAGGTCATGGATCGCAACACCAAGGAAGAGCTGTTGCCGGATGAGGGCTTCCTCAAGTCTATCGAAGAGCAGATCGCCATCATCGGCTCGGCCGCGGACGGCTTTCGACAGGAGGTGATCGCCTATCTGTGGGCCTCGTCGCGGCGCGGCGATCGGGTGACCTACGAGAGCTATGAGCCGCTCAAGGATGCGATCGAGAAAAAGCTGATGGGCTCGGTCCGGGATATCAGCCGGGTCATTACCAAGGCCCGGACCCGGGACCAGGACCAGCAGCACAAGCATGGCGCGATGGTCCAGCGGCTGATCGAACTCGGCTATCCCGAGGACAGCGTGGATATCGTGCTGAAGTATGCGGCCAACCATCTGTGGAAGGACTGAGCCGGCCAGAGCGCATACCATCCGCCCACGGATAGGGGCCGGAGTGGAAGACTATGTCAGACACCATCTTTCGTCCCTACTCGTCCTCTGACTCCCTGCGGTCCGACCGGAGCGCGACCGACCGTCAGCGCCACCGTCAGAAGGTCCGTGAGGCGGTCAGGGAGAACATTGCCGACCTGATCGCCGAGGAGTCCATCATCGGCAAAAACAAGGACAAGATCATCAAGGTGCCGATCCGGGGGATGAAGGAGTACCGCTTCATCTATGGCGAAAACGCCCCCGGCGTCGGCCAGGGGGATGGCAGCTCCCAACCCGGTCAGGTGGTCGGCAAGGCCAACGGCGAGGGCCAGGGACCGGGTGAGGGCCAGGCCGGTGATCAGGCCGGGGTCGATTATTATGAAACCGATGTGACGCTCGAAGAGCTGATCGACATCATGTTTGAAGACCTCGAACTGCCCGACCTCGAACGTAAGACCCTGCGCGAGATTCCGTCCGAGCGGGTCAGCAAGCGCAAGGGCTTCCGCAAAATGGGAGTGCGGGTCCGGCTCGACAAACGGCGGACGGCGATGGCCCGGATTCGGCGCAAGGTGGCGGTCATGCGGCGCGACGGCCTGAGCGAGTGGGATCCCGAACAGCGCTTTCCGTTTCACACCGACGACATGACCTACCGCCACCTGGTCGAGGACGTGCGCCCCGACTCGAACGCGGCAGTGGTGTGTATCATGGATACCTCGGGGTCAATGGACACGATGAAGAAGTACCTGGCCCGTAGCTTCTTCTTTCTGCTCTATCAGTTTGTGAGCACAAAATACGACAAGGTCGAACTCGCCTTTGTCGCCCATCACACCGAGGGCCGTGAGGTCACCGAAGACGAGTTCTTCTACAAGGGCGAGTCGGGCGGCACCTTCATTTCATCGGGCTACAACAAGGCGCTGGAGATCATTCAGGAGCGCTATCACCCGAGTCTGTGGAACGTCTACGCCTTTCACTGCTCGGACGGCGATAATTTCGAGTCCGACAATCCGGCCACCCTCAGGGCTGCCCAGGAGCTGTGCGAGATGTGCAATCTGTTCGGCTACGGGGAGATCAAACCCCTGGGCTCGCGCTATTACGAGAGTTCGATGCTCAATATTTTCCGGCGTCTGGAGGCCGACAATTACCAGACGGTCCTTATCGAGCGCAAGGAGGACATCTGGCCGAGTTTCCGGGCCTTCATGTCAAAAGAACAGGGCGAGCGGACGCAGGCCAGCGCCAGGTCGGCCGCCGAGCAGCCGGCCGAGTGAGGGGCCGTCGAAGGGAACAGGCTATGGCAGACTGGGACGTGCGAGAGCTCGAGCGCTGGAACGAGAAGATCCAGGCCAAGGTCGAGGACTTCGGCCTGTCCTGCTATCCGCAGGAGTTTGAGGTGTGTGACCATTCTCAGATGCTGGGCTATATGGCCTATCACGGCATGCCGTCACACTATCCGCACTGGTCGTTCGGCAAGAGTTACGAGAAGCTGAAGACGATGTACGACTACGGGGTGTCGGGCCTGCCCTACGAGATGGTCATCAACTCCAGCCCGGCCATCGCCTATCTGATGCGGGATAACTCCCTGTGTCTGCAGATCCTGACCATCGCCCACGTGTACGGCCACAACGACTTCTTCAGGAACAACTTCACCTTCCGCCAGACCGGGGCGGAATCGACGATCACCCGCTGCAAAATCCACGCCGAGCGGGTTCGGGCGTACAGCGAAGATCCGTCGATCGGGGTGGAGAAGGTCGAGGTCTTGCTCGACTCCGCCCACTCCCTGGCCATGCAGTGCCGGCGCAATCTGGCCATCAAAAAGCTCGCGCCCGAAGAGGAACGCAAACGCGCGCTGGAAGACGCTCAGCCCAAAGACGACCCCTTCCGCGCCATTCATAAACCGCAGGCCTATACCCAGCCCGATCTGCACAAAGTCCCGCTCTCGCCGGAAGAGGACATCCTGTTGTTCATCCGCGACTATAATCCGTATCTGAGCGAGTGGGAGAAAGACCTGCTGACCATCGTTCACGAGGAGTCGCAGTATTTCATTCCGCAGATGGAAACCAAGATCATGAACGAGGGCTGGGCCAGCTTCTGGCATCGTGAGATCATGAACAGCCTCGGGCTGCCCCAGGAGTTGTACCTCGAATTCCTGGTCCGTCACAATCAGGTCGTCCGCCCGCACCCCCAGGGCATTAACCCCTATCACCTCGGCCTGAAGCTGTGGGACGATATCAAGCGTCGCCATGACGAGCCCACGCCGGAAGAAATCGAGAAGTACGGCCAGCCCGAAAAGACGGGCCTGGAGGCGATGTTCGAGGTCCGCGAGGTTGACCGCGACGTGTCCTTCCTGCGGCGCTTTTTGACTGAAGAGTTGATGCGCGAGATGGACATGTTTCAGTACGAGCCGCGCGGCGACGAGCTGGTCATCTCACACGTATCGGATAAGGACGGTTGGCGGGAGGTCAAAGAGACCCTGCTCAAGACCGTCGGCATGGGCACCGTCCCGGTGCTCAAGGTCGAGGATGCCGACTACAGCCAGAACCGGACCCTGTATCTGAAGCACCACCACGACAGTCGAGACCTCCAACTCGAACACGCCGAGCGCTGCTTGTCCTACCTGCACCGGCTGTGGGGCCATGAAGTCGTGCTCGAAACCGTTGTCAACGGCAAGCGGATCATGCTGTCCCACAGCGACAAGGGCTTTGCCGCCCGGCCGCTCAAATAGGCCGCACGAACTCACCCTTCTTCTGATTCCAGCAGCACCACGGCCTCGGCCAGCATGCCTTCTCCACGCCCGATATAGCCCAGCTTTTCGCCTGTCGTGGCCTTGATGTTGACCGCTGCCGGCTTGGCGTCGAGGGCTGCGGCCAGTTGCTCGCGCATCGCCTGTCGATACGGCGCCAGTTTGGGCTGCTGGGCAAAGACCGTAATATCGGCATTGCCCAGGCGAAAGCCGTGCTCCTTGACCAGGGCCATGACGACGCGCAGCAGCCCGAGGCTTGACGCCCCCCGATACTGCGGGTCGGAGTCGGGAAAGTGCTGGCCGATATCCCCCGCCCCAATCGCGCCCAGCAGAGCATTGCTCAGCGCGTGACACACCACGTCGGCGTCCGAGTGGCCGGCCAGACCCGTGTCCCACGGAATATGGATGCCGCCCAGAATGAGTTTGCGACCCGGCTCAAGACGGTGAATATCGGCGCCGTGACCCACGCGAAATCGCATGCCCCGCCTCCTAGAGGCTGCGGACCATCAGGTCTGCAACGCGCCGGTTGAAGGCTGCCGGGTCGGGCAGTTCCGAACCCTCGGCCAACAGGCCATAGCCAAACAACAGCTGGGCATACTCGCCAAGCGCGACATCCTGGTTGTCGTGCTGGAACCGCTCGTAGAGCTTGGTCAGAATCGGATGGCTGGGGTTTAGCTCCATGACCCGCTTTTGTTTGGGCAGATCAGCCTGGGTCTGGGCCAAGAGTCGTTCGAGCTGCGGGCTATGGTCGTGCTCGGCGCCGACCAGACACACCGGTGAGCTGGTCAGGCGGGTCGACAGCCGGACTTCCTTGACGTGCTCATCAAGCTCCTTGTGGAGAGTTTCAAGCAGACCGGCATAATCCTGGGCCTGCTCTTTGAGGGCTTTTTCGGCTTCTTGCCGCTCGCTTTCGCTGCCCAGCTGGACCGTGCCCTTGCCGACCGACTGTAAGGGTTTGCCCTCGAACTCGGTCACCGCCTGGACGACCAGCTCATCCACCGGATCGACCAGGTACAAGACCTCATAGCCCTTGTCCTTGAAGGCTTCGAGGTGGGGTGAGTTTTCCACGCTGCGACGCGACTCTCCGGTCAGATAGTAGATTGCGGTCTGCTCGGTCCGCATGCGCTCGACATAGTCCTTGAGGCTGGTCAGCTTTTCCGGGTCGTGCGAGGACGGGAAACGCAGCAGCGGCAGCAGGCGGTCCTTGTTCTCGGGATCTGCGCTCACGCCCTCTTTGAGCGTGCGGCCGAACTGCTCCCACACCGTGGTGAAGGTATCGCCGTCCTTGGCGGCCAGGTCGGTCAGGGCGTCCAGCACCCGTTTGCTCAGCCACTGGCGGATCTGGCTGATATGGCGATCCTGCTGAAGCCGCTGGCGCGAGATATTGAGCGGCAGGTCGGCCGAGTCGACCACGCCTCTGAGGAAGCGCAGATAGCGCGGCAGCAAGTCCTCGCAGCGCTCCATGATCATCACCCGTTGGGCGTACAGTTGCAGGCCGAACGGGGCGGTGTGGTAGTACAGATCGAACGGCGCCTGGGATGGCACGAAGACCAGCGCCTGGAATTCAAAACGCCCCTCGGCGCGGAAGGTCAGCGTCTTCAGCGGCGGGTTCCAGTCGTGGGCGACATGGGTGTAGAACTGGCCGTACTCTTCCTCGCTCACCTCTGACTGCGGCCGGGTCCAGATCGGCTTCATGGAATTGAGGGTCGTATCCTCAACAACCACGCGGGTGGAGCCGTCCTCTTTGGGCGTGCCGTCCGCGTCGCGTTCCGGCTCGTGACGCTCCTGTTCCATTGTGATCGGGTAGGACACAAAGTCGGAGTGGCGTTTGACGATGCTGCTGAGCGTCCACTGCTGGGTGAAGTCGTCGAGGCCGTTTTCCGGGTCGGCGGGCTTCAGGTCGAGGCTGATTGAGGTGCCGTGCTGGGCGCGCTGGGCCGGGCTGAGGCGATATTCCCCGTCGCCGCTCGATTCCCAGGCGGTGGCGCTGTCCTGGCCGGCCCGGCGGGTGATCAGGCGCACCCGGTCGGCGACCATAAAGGCAGAATAAAATCCCACCCCGAAGCGCCCGATCAGCTCGGCCAGAGCCTGCTCGGATTGCCCCTCGGCCCTGGCCTGATCGAGCAGGTTGCGGGTGCCGGACTGGGCGATTGTGCCGATGTTGGCAATGAGTTCCTCACGGCTCATGCCGATGCCGTTGTCGTGAAGGGTCAGGCGGCGCGCATCGCTATCGACCTCGATCCGGATTTCGGGCGTGTGGTTTTCGGCCACCAACTCCGGCTGGGTGAGGGCTTCGAAACGCAGGCGGTCGATCGCGTCCGAGGCATTTGAGATGAGTTCGCGCAGAAAGATTTCCTTGTCGGTATACAAGGAATGGATCATGAGCTTGAGGAGTTGGGTGGTTTCTGCCTCAAAGCGATAGGTTTCGGCCTGAGCTTCCACGGTGTCTGCCTCCTTTGCGCTGCCGGACTGTTCCTGCTTGAATAATCATTCCTGGGCTCACGTCAATCGTGCGCTTTCTTCCCGGGGTCACTTCCTGCTATGAGCAGGGCATGTCGCAGGAGGAGCGAGCAAAAAAGGGGGAGTTCATGCACACAGCGGTCTGGAGTCTGGCAGGTATGGCCGGTCTGGTTTTGGCAGTCGCCGGCGGTGGACTGGCCACCGCTGCGCAACAGACCACAGAGTACGATATCACCGAAGCCGAGATGGGCTGTGAAGAGGCGCACCAGATCACCCGTCGGGCGCTCGAACGGCTGCACTACCAGGTGGCCGACGGCCCTCCGACGACCGACACGGGGAGCACGATTACCGCCCAGCGGATGGGCTTCTGGGGAGAGCCGGAGCCGGTGTCGGTCGCCATCTCGTGTACGGCTGACGGCGTCCAGCTTGCCCCTCGGGCCGCTATTCCGCCATGCGAGCAGGCCAACCGGATCATGCGCAAGGCGGTTGAAAAGGCCGGCTATGCGGTGACGACCTATCAGCCCGCGGCCCTGGGCGGGATGGGTCGGGTTCGGGGCGAGAAGCCCGAGCACGAGCCCCTGGAACTGATCATTACCTGCGAGGTGGAGCGCAACCGGGTTATTGTCGATACCAGTTCCGAGAGCCCGCTGATGGCTGCCGATACTGGCTTCTATGACGCCTTTTCGGACTTCCAGCGTGGCTTTTACGCCATGTTTCGGGCGGTGGTGGACGAATTTGCCTACCGCCAATCCGCCCACCACCAGGCTCAGGTCGCCAACATGGATCAGGTCCAGATCGGCATCGTGCCGATGATCCCGGCCGATGTCCAACGCCAGTTTGGCGAGAGTCTGACCGAGCTGCTGCCTGTCCGCATTACGCTTTTCAACTCAACCACCAACGCCTATGTTCTGGAAACCGACAACATCGTGCTGCTGGCCGATTCGGGCCGGCGGGTCAAGCCGGCCGCCCCGTCCGACCACGCCCTGCCCCAGCCGCCTCTGGCCAACCAGACGCTGCCGCCTGGCGGCTATGTCGAGGGCTATCTGTTCTATCCGTCCGGGGTGTATACGGGCGCGCGCGGTTTTCTGACCGAGCAGAAACGCCAGGAGCGCGAGGGATTCAGTGTGCAGTTCTGAGGCGCTGTCTTGATCGTCGGCTTTTTTTCCCATACGCTGACGAACTGACCAAGCACTTCCCACACACTCTAGCTCAGCACTGACAGACGCCCATGAACGAAGCAAAAAACGACGTCCCTGAGAGTCCGCCCAGCCTCCAGACCGAGTCTCACGAACTCCAGCGTAAAGATTTCGCCAGCGATCAGGACTATGCGCTGCACTGCCTGCGCCACTCCTGCGCCCATGTGCTGGCCCAGGCCGTGTTGGAGTTGTTTCCGTCCAGCCGGCTGGGAGTCGGGCCGGCCGTTGAAAACGGCTTCTATTACGATATTGAAACGCCCCAGCCCCTGTCCGACGAGGATCTGGCCCGGATCGAAGAGCGGATGCGGGAGAACATTGCGGCCGATCATGCCTTTGTGCACGAGAACTGGTCGCGCCAGGAGGCCGAAGACTATTTCGGTCAGCGCGGCCAGACCTTTAAGCTGGAGATCATGCGTGATCTGGGGCTGGAGGACTGCTCGATCTATAAACAGGGCGATTTTGTTGACCTGTGCCGCGGCCCGCACGTCCAACACACCGGACAGCTGCCCCACTTCAAGCTGCTCAAGATTTCCGGCGCCTACTGGCGCGGGGACGCCCACAACGCGCAGATGCAGCGCATCTACGGCACCGTGTGGCAGACTGCGGAAGAGCTACAGAAGCACCTCGAGCGGCTGGAGGAGGCCGAGAAACGCGACCACCGGAAAATCGGTCAGGACATGGAACTGTTCGCTCTGTTTCCCTTCAGTCCGGGCTCTCCGGTTCTGCTGCCGAACGGCCTGACCGTCTACAAGCTCTTGCAGGACCGTATGGGCCGGCTGCTCAAGGCCGAGGGCTATCAAGAGGTGCGGGGACCGGTGCTGTGTCACCAGAGCCTGTGGCAGACCTCGGGCCACTGGGAAAAATTCAAAGACAATATGTTCTTGATAGAGCAGGAGGGTGGCGCGTATGGGCTGAAGCCGATGAACTGCCCGGTCCATATGAGCATCTTCAAGATGAAGACCAAGAGCTACCGCGACCTGCCGTTTCGTATCCACGACGAGAGTACCCTGCACCGCAACGAGCTGTCCGGGACCCTGGCCGGCCTTGCCCGTCTGCGCATGTTTCATCAGGACGATACGCATATCTTTGTCGCCAAGGAGCAGGTTCCGGCCGAGATCGAACGGCTGCTCAACATGGTCGCCCGGGTCTATTCCGCCTTTGACCTGGAGTATTCGTGCAAATTCTCAACCCGGCCCGATAACTTCATGGGTGAACAGAGCCTGTGGGATATGGCCGAAACCACCCTCCAGACCCTGCTCGAAGACAAGCACATCCCCTATCAGATCGACCGGGGCGGGGGAGCCTTCTACGGGCCGAAGATCGATATCGATGTCAAAGACACCCTTGGCCGGGCCTGGCAGCTGGCCACCACCCAGGTCGATTTTCAGATGCCGCAACGCTTCGAGCTGAAATACGCCGCTGCCGACGGCTCGCTGCAAACGCCGGTCGTCATCCACTCCGCCATCTATGGTGCGATCGAGCGGTTCATGGCCCTGCTGATCGAAAACTGTGCCGGCCAGTTTCCGGTCTGGCTGGCCCCCGAACAGGCCAGGGTCTTGCCGGTCAGTGATCGCTTCCAGGACTACGGCGACGAGGTGTGCCGGCGCCTGGTCGACCACGGCTTGCGGGCGACCCTGGATACCAGCTCCGAGACCCTGTCGGCCAAGATTCATAAGGCCCACCCCTACCGTATCCCGTATCTGCTGATTGTCGGCGGCAAAGAGGTCGCCAACCAGACCGTGTCGGTACGCACCAGAGCCTCGCGCAAGAACGAGGTGGTCGGCGTTGAGCAGTTCATCGCCCGACTGCAAGAAGAAGACCGCCGCGGCTTTGACTAGACGTGTCCGTCGTGCAGCCCCTCCACACACCGCCCCGGCTGCGGCCCGGTGATCGTATCGGGATCATCTCTCCGGCCGCCGGGGTGGACGCGGAACGGCTGCGCCGCGGCTGCCGGGCCGTAGAGGAACTGGGCTTTGTCGTCCGGCTCGGCGAGCATGTCCTGGCCCGCCACCGCTTTTTGGCCGGCACCGATGCGCAGCGCGCCCACGAGCTGTCGGCCATGTTCCATGACCCCACGGTACAAGCGATCTTCTGCTCCCGGGCCGGCTATGGAAGCGGACGTCTGCTGCCCCGGCTTGATTTTCGGGCTCTGGCCCAGCGGCCGAAGATTTTTCTCGGCTATAGCGATGTGACGCTGCTGCTGAACGCCCTTGTGCAACAGGCAGGACTGGTGTGCTTTCACGGCCCTCTAGTGGCGGGCGAGTTTGCCGACGGCCTGTCGGCCGGCTCCCGCTCCCACCTGCTGGGCCTGCTCAGTCACGGCACCGGCCAGGCGCGTCTGACCTTCCCCACGGCGATCCGGCCGGGGGTAGCCGAAGGGCGTTTGTTGGGCGGCTGTCTGTCCGTTCTGACGGCAAGCCTGGGCACGCCGTTTGCGATCGAGACACGGGGCTGTGTGCTGTTTCTTGAGGATGTCGGCGAGCGGCCGTACCGGGTGGACCGGATGCTGACCCAGCTCAAACAGGCCGGCAAGCTCGACGGGCTGGCCGGAGTGATCTTCGGCGAGATGAGCCGCTGCTGGGAAGAGCCGGGCGAGCTAAGCCCGCTGCTGGCCGTGGTTGAGGATGTTTTTGCCGACTCCGCCTATCCGGTTGGTTTTGGCCTGCCGGCCGGACACGGGGGGGAGAATTTTGCCCTGCCGCTCGGAACGCGGGTGCGTCTCGATACGGAGCGGCAGGAGCTGCGGTTTCTGGAGTCGGCCGTGATCTGAGAGGTGGTGCTCGGCCGACACTGCTGCCTGGGCTGGAAGAACTAGAGGGCGAGCGGCCAGACGCTTGAGGGCAGGCCGAGGCTAAGGGAGAGGCGAGGGTGGATTTCTCTTCGGTAGACAGACTGCTCACACGCGCAGTTCGACAAGGGGTGTTCCCCGGCGCCGCGCTCCTGGTGAGGCAGGCCGGCGAGGTCATCTACCGTCGGGCCTGCGGGCTGCGGTGCCGCGAGCCGCAGCCCGCGCCGATGACGGCCGAGACCGTTTTTGATCTGGCCTCGCTCACCAAGCCGCTGGCCACAAGTCTGGCCGTCTTCCTTTTGATTGCCCAAGAGCGGCTGCGCTTTACCGACCCGGTCAGCCGCTTTCTGCCCGATTTTCGGGGTGGGCAGAAAGACCGGGTGACGATCCGCCACCTGCTGAGCCACGCCTCCGGTCTGCCGGCCTGGCGTCCCTACTTCGAGGCGCTCAGCAGCGCAGAACACCGCGCTACTGAGAGACCCTTGCTGGCCACCCGCCTGGGCCGTGAATGGGTGTACGCCCAAATCCAGCGTGAACCGCTTGATGCTACGCCCGGCGAGCGGGCCGTATACAGCGATCTCGGCTTCATGCTGCTCGGCGCGCTTGTTGAACGACTGAGCGGACACGCCCTCGACGACTACTGTCGGCAGCATATTTTTGCTCCCCTGGGGCTGCCCGCCACGTCCTTTGTCAATCTGGAGGAGTCCAGTCCCGGCTTTGCGTCATGTGCCGCCACCGAACGCTGTCCGTGGCGCGGACGGGTGGTGTGCGGGCAGGTGCATGACGAGAACGCCTACGCCATGGGTGGGGTGGCGGGCCACGCCGGGGTGTTTGCAAACCTGGATGATGTGGACCGCTTGGTCGGCTGTCTGGTGGACTGCTATCATGGCCGACATGCTTTCCTGCCCGCCGCTCTGCTCCACGAGTGCTGGCAGCGTGACGCACGCGTACCCGGCTCGAGCCGAACGCTGGGTTGGGATACCCCCTCGGCTCAGGGCTCGAGCGCCGGCCAGCTGTTCTCCGTCCGCTCGGTCGGCCACCTCGGGTTTACCGGCACCTCGGTCTGGATCGACCTGGAGCGCCAGGTCCACGTTATTCTTCTCACCAACCGGGTACATCCCAGCCGTGACAATACTGCTATTCGGACCTTCCGCCCGCGCCTGCACGACGCCGTGCTGCGCGCCGTGCTGGGCAAAGATGAAGGCAGAGCGCTGAACGATGAATGAACGCACCCCCCACTCCCTGCCCCCCCAGGCTCACATCCACCTGATCGCCGTTGCCGGTGTCGGCATGGCGACGCTGGCCCTCATGCTCAAGGAACGCGGCTATCGGGTGACGGGTTCGGATCACGGTATCTACCCGCCGATGAGCGATGTGCTGGCTCAGGCGGATATTGCGGTGATGCTGGGCTATCATGCCCATAATTTAGATCCGCCGCCCGATCTGGTCGTGGTCGGCAATGCGGTGTCGCGCACCAACCCGGAAGTCCAGCGCCTGCTCGACACCCGGATTCCGTATGTGTCCTTCCCGCAGGCCGTGGCCGAGTTTTTCCTGGCCGATAAGCGTCCCCTGGTGGTTGCCGGGACACACGGCAAGACCACCACCACGGCGCTGCTGGCCTGGGTGCTGGAACGGGCCGGGCTCCAGCCCGGCTTTTTGGTCGGTGGGCTGAGTCAGAATTTCGGCCGGGGCTATCAGCTCGGGGCCGGCGCCTACTTTGCGATTGAGGGTGACGAGTACGATTCGGCCTTTTTTGACAAGGGACCCAAGTTTCTGCACTACCGACCCGAGGCGGTGTTGCTTAACGCGGTCGAGTTTGATCACGCCGATATCTACACCGATTTAGCCCACATCAAAGCGGCCTTTTGTCGTCTGCTCGACATTGTGCCGGCTACCGCCCCGGTCCTGATCTGTCACGACTTTCCCGCCGCCCTGGAGGTAGCGCGTTCGTACCGGGGTGAGTACGCCAGCTTTGGATTTCACCCCGAGGCCGACTGGCAGGTCGGCGATGCTGTTGACGACGGCAGCCGGTTTCACTTCAGCGCGATCCGCCACGGCCAGGAGCACGGCCGCTTTTCCCTGCCCTCAATGGGCCGCATGAACGTCCGTAACGCCTTGGGCGTGATCGCCCTGACCCACGCGCTGGGTCTGGCCGGCGAGCAGACCGCGCCCGGCCTGGCCAGCTTTGGCGGCGTGGCACGCCGCCAGGAACTGGTCGGAGAAGCGCGCGGGGTGACAATCATTGACGACTTCGCCCACCATCCGACCGCTGTGGCGGTGACTATCGAAGCTGTGCGGCTGCGCTACCCCGGGCGCCGTCTGTGGGCGGTCTTTGAGCCGCGCTCCAACACCTGCCGGCGACGGGTGTTCCAGCAGCCGCTCACCCGCGCCCTAGCCACGGCTGATCAGGTGGTGATTGGTCCCGTTTTCAGTAAACCCCAAGATCCGCTCGCCGGCCAGGACCTGTTCTCCCCGGCCGAGCTGGTCGCCGATCTTCGTGCGGCTGCAAAGAGCGCCTATCCGGGGCGCAGCGTGGATGAAATCTGTGCCTTTCTGACTGACACCTGCCGGCCGGGCGACGTGGTGCTGATCATGTCGAACGGGGCGTTTGGCGGGCTGCCGCGCAAATTGCTGGCTGCGCTGGAGGAAAAGACCGCCGCCGCCGACGGGTGAGAGGCCCGGGCCGGTAGCCTCAGACACTCTCCGGTGCGGCCTGTTTGCAAAAGGGTTCTTCCTCGCTCCGTTCGATCTGGAGGGTCGCGTGGTCAATGCCAAAGCGGTCGCGCAGACGGTGCGAAATCTGGTGTACGAAGCTGTCATCGGCCCAGCGACGGGGAACGACCAGATGGGCGGTCAGGGCCACCTCGGTCGTGCTCATCGCCCAGATATGCAGATCGTGGACTGTGGCCACGTCCGGCAGGCCGCTCAGATAGGTTTCGACCGCCACCGGATCAATCGTGTCGGGCACCGAATCCAGGGCCAAGTTGACCGAGTCGCGCAGCAAGCCCCAGGTGCTCATCAGAATCAGCGCACTGATGAGCAGACTGATCGTCGGGTCCAGCCACAGCCAGCCCGTCGTCATAATGGCGAGGCCGGCAATCACCACGCCCAGCGACACCCCGGCATCGGCCGCCATGTGCAAATACGCGCCCCGAATATTCAGGTCGTGTTTGCGGCCCGACACAAAGAACAGCGCCGTGGCCGTATTGATCACCACCCCAAGTCCGGCCACCATGATAATCGTCCCCCCGCTCACCGGTCGCGGAGTGGACAGCCGCCCAATCGCCTCCCAGGCAATCCCGCCCAGGACCAGCAGCAGCAGCAGGGCGCTGAGAAGCGAGGCCAGAATCGTCGCCCGCCGAAACCCATAGCTGCGTCTGGGGGTGGGTTTGCGGGTGGCCAGGATGCTCGCCCCCCAGGCCAGCAGCAGGCTCAACACATCGCTCAGGTTGTGTCCGGCGTCGGCCACCAGCGCCAGTGAGCCGGTCAGCACGCCGTAGGTCGCTTCCACACCCACAAAGACGATATTGAGCGACACCCCCAGGCTGAAAGCCCGGTTGTAGTTGGGGGTATCGTGTTGATGCGCCATAGCGAATGAGTGGTTGGCGAGCAACGAGAGACGGCTCAGTGCAGTTCCATCCCGCCGTCTACATTCATGGCCTGACCGGTCACATTTTCCGCGCTGGCCAGATACACCGCCAGCTGGCCGATGTCGGCCGGTGTCTGAGCCCGACCCAGGGGAATCAGGGTCGTCAGGTAGCGCTGCCAGGCGTCTTCTTTTGTTTCGTCGCCGCGTTTCATGGTCTCGGCCAGGTACTCCCACATCTGGGTACGGAGAATGCCGGGGCAGATCGCGTTGACCCGGATGTTGGCCGAGGCGAGTTCTTTGGCCAGGGAATTAGTAAACCCCACCACCGCAAACTTTGACCCGCAGTAGTGCGATAAGCCCGCCGCGCCGTTCTTGCCGGCCACCGAGGCAATATTGATAATGCAGCCGTCTCCCCGTGCTTTCATGGCCGGGATGGCGGCCTGGCAGGACAGAAACACGCCTTTGACATTGACGTCAAACGTCAGATCCCAGGCTTCTTCGCTCATCGTCTCGACCTGGGCGATATTCACCACCCCGGCGTTACAGACCAGGATATGGAGAGCGCCCAGCTGCTCGCGCGTGTCTGCCACCATGCGCTGGGCGTCGGCTTTTTTGGTCACGTCGGCCTGCAGGGCGACCGCCCGTCGGCCCAGGCTTTTGATCGTTTCGACCGTCTCCTGGGCGGCGCTCAGCCCGCCGACGGCCGCACTTTGGTACTGCTGAGCGGGGCTGCTCAGCTGTTCGATGTCGGCAATCGCCACGTCGGCCCCGGCCTCGGCCAGGGCCAGGCTGATCCCGCGTCCGATCCCTCGGCCGCCGCCGGTCACCAGGGCGACTTTTCCGCTCAGTTGTGCCATGTGGTCTCCTTCCTGTGGGTGAGCCGGGCCTGCGGACCCAGCGAGATGACGGTGTTTGCAGGCTCATACAGCCGTCGATAGGTGCGATAGTTGCGGAGCACTTTTTTGACATAATTGCGGGTTTCGCGGTAGCTGATGTGTTCGACAAACTCGTCGGCTGCGGCGTCCGGGAAGCGGCTACGCCACTTTTCAACCGCGTCCGGCCCGGCATTATAGCCGGCGAGGCCCAGGATCAGATTGTCCTCATAGCGGCTGAGCAGCTGGCGGAGGTAGCGCGTGCCAAGGGCGATATTGCGGTCGGGGTCGGTCAGGCGCAGTTCCGCGCCCGGCAGGGGCTGGACCAGGCGTGCTGCGGTACTGGGCAGCAGCTGCATCAGACCGTAGGCGCGGGCCCGCGATACAGCCTGCGGGTCGAACAGACTCTCCTGACGGATCAGGGCCAGGATCAGGTACGGGTCGAGCCGCTGGGCTTGGGCGTGGGCTTGGAGGACATCCCAGTAGGCCAGCGGAAAGTCGTAGCGCCGGCGTTTGCCGACCGTCAGGGCGCGGGCCAGCCGCAGGGCTCGATTATGGTCTTCCAGCCGGTGGTACTCGGCCAGGAAAAATTGACGAAAGGCCGGGCTGTTGGGGGCGGCCTGGTGGAGCCGGTCGAGTTCGCGTCGGGCGAAGTCGATGAGCCCCAGCCGGGACAGGGCTTGGCTGCGCCGGTAGTAGGTGGCCAGACGCGCCGAGAGCGCTGGATGCTTGACCGTGGGCTGGGCTCCCAAGGCCAGCGGCCGGGGCGGGTGGCCGAGGCGTTTTTCCGCCCATAAGGCGTAGTAGCCCTCGGCCTCATCCTGGACCAGCCGGCGATACAACGCCTTGGCCCGGTCGTGCTTGGCCTGTTTGTCGAGGCTGCGCGCCTGCCAGTACAGGGCGCTGCGCGCCTCCGGGCTGTTGGGGACCAGGCGGATAAGGCTGGCAAAGCCCCGCTCGGCCTGGTCGAAATCTCCACGCTGATAGGCCATCCAGCCCTGACGCCAGCGTCCGTCCCGAGCCACTGTGGTGGCGGGAAAGCGCTCGGCCAGCAGTTGGTAGATGTGACTGGCGCGCGCATCGTCCTTGTGGGTCTGATGGATGCGACCGACGGCGTACAGGGCCTCGGCCGCCAGCTTGTGGCGCGGGAATTGCTCGGCCAGGCGCTCAAACAGGGCTAGCGCCTGCTCGTCCTGATCGGTATTCCACAGCAGTCTGGCCCACGCATATAAGGCCCTGGCGCTGTTCGGGGCGCGCTCGGCCAGGGTTTGCAGAGCCGTGGCCGCATCTTCGATCCGGTCCTGGGCCTGATAGATTTTGGCTGTGGCACGGAGTTCTTTGGCCGACAGCTGGCCGAGCGAGAAGTGCTGCTCGAACTGCTGACTCAGGGCTGCCAGAGCCGGGCGGTCGGCCTCCAGGGCGAGCAGCTGCATTTCTTCAATATAGCCCGCCGAATCTGTGGGACGAAATCCCTCGGACGCCCGGCGGAGCCGCACGACGTGCGTTTTAGCGGCGTGACCGACGCTGGACAGCGCGGCCGTGCGGCGCAGCTGTTGATACAAGTCATAGGCCCTGTGGGCTTGGCCGGCGTGTTCCCGGGCCTGGGCCGCAACAAGCGTCGCCGCGTGCCGAACCGTCTCCGGTGCCGCCTCGGCGCTGCGGGCGCGGTCGGCATGGCGGACGACCGCAGTCCAGTTTTTTTTCGCCTGGGCCAGCCGGGCCAGAGCCAGGCTGGCGTGGGCCTGCCAGGGGCTGATAGGGTGCTCTTCCAGCAAACGCAGCCAGGTGTGTTGTGCCCGGGCGGGCTGGCCGGTCTCGAGCTGGGCCTGGGCCAGGTAGTACAGGCTGTAGTCGGCCAGGAGCGGGGAGGCCGCTACGGCCTGCTCCAATACAGGCAGGGCCTGGACAAAGCGGCCGTCCTGGACCGCCCGGTAGCCCTGGCCAAAGAGCTGGCCGGGGGTGGCCGGTGTCTGGCTGCGGCCCAGGTCGGCAGACCAGGCCCAGGTCAGATAGGCCAGACACATCAGGCACGCCAGCAGGGGAGTGAGCCTCAGGCCGAGGCTCGGTTTTTCTTGGGATGTTGAGGAAGATGACATTTCCTATTATTCTCGGTTCGTCATAGCAAAAAAGAGACGAGGACGCGAACGCATGTGGACGAAAAACGGTGAACACAAACCGCGACCGGGCTGGCTGGCGGTGGGCTGTGTGCTTCTGCTGCTGGGCTGTAGCTCGATCCCGGGTTTCCGATCTGAACCCGAAGACGAGGGCGCTGATGTGGGCCAGCGGCTGTATCTGCAAGTCTCGCCCGAAGAGGCACTTGATATCCTGACCGCGCTTGCCCCGGAACACGGCTGGGAGGTCAAAAGCATCGGCAACCAGTATGACCTGACCGGACCGCGCGGCAAATATTTCCGTCTCGAAACCCAACGGCTGATCGGTGGCGCGTCCGAAATGAGCGGGGTGTTTTTCGGCGACCCCAAGGGCAGCTATGTCCTGGTCGGCAAGCGGGAGATGGGCTTGCCCGAAGACCTGGTCGCTCCGCTCAAGTCGGCCATCGAGGCTGAGTCAGGCGCCGAAGCGCCGCAGCCGTAGCGAGTTGCTGATGACCGACACCGAGCTGAGGGCCATGGCCAGGGCGGCCAGCATGGGATTAAGCAAGACCTGGAAGAACGGATACAGCACGCCTGCGGCAATCGGAATACCGGCCACATTATAGGCAAAGGCCCAGAACAGATTCTGCTTGATCAGCCGCATGGTGCGGCCGGACAGGCGGAGCGCCGTCACCACCGAACCGAGGTCAGCCCGGACCAGGGTGATATCTGCGGCGTCCATGGCCACATCCGTGCCTGTGCCGAGAGCGATGCCGACATCGGCCTGGACCAGGGCCGGGGCGTCGTTGATGCCGTCTCCGACCATACCGACGACGTGCCCGTCGGCCTGCAAGCGCGTGATCTCGGCAGCCTTGTCCTGGGGCAGCACCTCGGCCACGACCCGGTCGATGCCGGCCTGGCGGGCAATCGCCTCGGCCGTGGGCTGCCTGTCCCCGCTGAGCATCACGATGTCCAGGCCCAGCTGACGCAGCTGTGCCAGGCTGGCCACAGCCTCGGGTCTGAGCCTGTCGGCCACGCCGATCAGGCCGACGGCCCGGCCGTCCATGGCTACAAACAGAGGCGTTTTTCCCGACTCGGCGAGCTGCTGGGCGTCCGTCTGAAGCCGACCGATGTCAACTGCCCGTTCGTGCAGCAGACGCTGGGTGCCGAGCAGGACGGCCCGGTCTCCGAGCCTGCCGCTCACCCCCTGACCCGGCAGGGCGGTAAAAGCCTGCGCCTCGCTCAGGGTCAGCCGCTGGGCCTGGGCGTGGCGGACAATCGCCTGGCCGAGCGGATGTTCGCTCGTGCGTTCCAGGCTGGCCGCCACCCGCAGTAGCTCGGTTTCCGCCATGCCCGGCGCAATCACGTCGGTCACCTCCGGCTGACCGGTGGTCAGGGTGCCGGTCTTGTCGAAGACCAGGGTGGTCAAGCCTTGGGCTCGCTCCAGGGCCTCGCCGCTCTTGATCAGCACCCCGTGCTGAGCGCCCCGGCCGGTGCCGACCATGATGGCGGTCGGGGTGGCCAGGCCCAGCGCGCACGGACAGGCAATAATCAGCACGGCGACAAAGTTCATGACCGCAAGAGACAGCGGTCCCCACACCAGCCAGACGACAAGGGTCAGGCCGGCCAGGCCGATGACGCTTGGCACGAAGTAGGCCGCGATGGTATCGGCCAGGCGCTGGATCGGGGCTTTGGTGGTCTGGGCGTGGCGGACGAGGCGGACGATCTGGGCCAGCCGGGTGTCCTGCCCAACATGGGTCGCCTCAAAGGTAAACGCGCCGGTCTTGTTCAGGGTCGCCCCCACCACCGGCTGTCCGGCCCGCCGGTCAACCGCCAGGCTCTCCCCGGTCAGCATGGACTCGTCAATCACCCCGGTTCCGCTGAGGATCAGACCATCGACCGGGATCTGTTCGCCCGGGCGGACCGCGATGTGGTCGCCGACCCGGACCTCGGCCAGCGGCACTTCGCTCTCGCCTCCGTGGTGGACGAGGCGGGCGGTCTGCGGCTGTAAGTCGAGCAGGCCCCGGATGGCGTCGGCCGCCCGTCCCTTGGCCCGGGCTTCCAGAAAGCGGCCCAACAGAATGAGGCTGATAATCATGGCTGCGGTTTCAAAATAGACCTGGGGCGTCTGGCCGGCGGCGACGAACAGGCTGGGCGCCAGGGCCGCCACCGCACTATAGCTGTAGGCTGCCGAGGTGCCGACCGCGATCAGTGTGTTCATGTCGCTCGTGCCGTGGCGGGCCGCGTTCCAGGCGCCAGTATAGAACTGCCGGCCGAGCCAGAATTGGACCGGCGTGGTGAGGAGCAGGAGCACCAGGGGATGACTGAGGAACGGCAGGCTCAGCATTGAGCCGAGCATGATCAGGCTGCTCAGGCCGGCGCTGAGGCCGAGCGTGCGTTTCAGCGCGGACAGCTCGGCCTGCTGGTGTTGGTCCAGACTGACCTGGTCGTGCTGCTCAAGGGCTTCAAAGCCGACCGACTGAATGGCCGAGCTGAGGGCGGCCGGGCCGGTCTGGTCGGGCTGGTATGCAATCAGCGCGTCTTCGCTGGCCAGACTGACGCTGGCCCGCACGACCCCGGGGGTAGCCAGCAGAGCGCGTTCGACCTTGCCCACACACCCGGCGCAGTGCATGCCGCGAATCCCGACGACTGTTGTTGTTGGCTCGTGCTCCACAAGCGGTTCGGCTGCCATGATGTTTCACCCTCCCTATACATCCTGCTCCCGAGCGCCAAGGTCAAGGCCCGTTGTTTGACCCGGCCTGGGGGCTGTGTCAGACTGCCGGGTCAGGTATGCAGTCCTGCCTGGAAGAGAGGACACACCATGGCCGATACCAAAACCGTTGCTGTCGTATGCGGTGATACGCGCGTCGATGCCCAGCTGCCGGACCGCACCGCGCTGCTGCGCTCCCCGGCGCCGCTGCCCGCGCTGGCCGATCCCCAGGCCGCGATTCGAGCCGCCCTGGCGCGTCCGATTCAGCATGAGCCGATCACCAAGCTGGTCGGTCCGGCCTCAAAGGTCACGATTGCCTTTGACGATCCCGTGATCCCCCAGATTCCGATGAAAGCCCCCGACTTTCGGGCCCTGGCCATTCCGATTCTGCTCCAGGAACTCGACAAGGCCGGTGTCCAGCGCCACAACATCAGCCTGATCTGCGCCAACGCCCTGCACCGCAAATGGACGACGAGCGAGCTGGCCACCATCCTCGGGCCTGAGATCGCCAATACCTTTGGGCCGAGCCGCCTGTTTTGCCATGACGCCGAAGACCCCGACAACCTGGTCGGCCTGGGCGAGACCCACCGCAGCATCGAGGTCGAGGTCAACCGGGCGGTCCTGGACTCCGATCAGGTCTTTTACGTCAACATCACCAGCCTGCCGTTTCACGGCGGCTGGAAGTCGGTGGCGATTGGCCTGAGTTCCTTTCGCTCGATTCGCCATCACCACCGGCCGTTCCGGGCGGCCAGCGGCAAGTCGGTCATGGACGCCAAGCGCTCGGCGTTCCAGAAGCTGGTGGGAGAAATCGGGGCGGTCATTGACCGGGCGCTGGCCGCCAAGGGACGCCGCATCTTCACCCTCGAATCGGTCCTCAACAGCGCCCAGCCGGCCGAGCTGACGGCGGTCTTCGCCGGCCACATCCCCGAGGTCCACGAGCGGACCCTGGACAAGCTGTACGAGCAGCAGGTGCTGTCCGTGCCCCAGCAGACCGATGTCGGCATCTTCGGCATTCCCAACCAGACCTACTATGCCAACCTGTCCACGACCAACCCGATCCTGATCCGCAACCAGGCCCTGTCGTACAGTTTCGGCCTGTACCAGCAGCGCCCCCTGATCCGTGAGGGCGGGATCGGGATTTTTGTCAATCCGTGCCGGTCCGGCTTTCACGCCCGTCACCATCCCTCTTATATCGAGCTGTACGACGAGCATCTGTCCGAGACCCAGGACCCGTTTGAGCTGTGGGAGGTGTACGCCGACGATTTTGCCCACCGGCCCGAGTATGTGCACAAATACCGCTACGCCTACGGCTTTCACGGCGCACATCCGCTGATTTTATGGGGTCAGGGCGCGTTTCCGCTCAAACATATGGGACGCGCCTTTCTGGCCGGCGCCGAAGACCCCGAGGCTGCCCGGCGGGTCGGCTTTGAGCCCTTTGCCACGCTTGAGGAGGCGGTTGCCGAGGCCGAGGCGTGTCTGGGCAAGGACTGCACGATTGCCCATCCGTCAATGCCGCCGATGTTTGTCAGCGCAGTGGGCGCCTGAGCTGCCGGCCTAGTCGAAGCGCGCGCGGTAGATGCGTTGGCGTCGGGAGCTGTCGGCCAGCTTGCGGAACAGCCGGCCCCGAAAGACCATCAGGACGTACAACAGCCCGGCGTTCAGGGCGGCTACCAGCAGGGCTGCCGGCGAGCCTGACAGCAGGCTGCCGAACAGAGTCGGAAAAGACAGCCGGCCGATCTCCAGCGGCGCGGCCAGGATCGACACCGGCAGCACGACCGCCGACACCAGAGCCAGCCCGACCAGCGGGACAAACCACTCCACCCCGTTGTCCCACAGAAAATCCAGACTTTCCTGGAGCATGGCGAAGCCGGTGCTGCGGCCCTGATAGATGATCTCGGGGATCGGGTTCAGAATGATCAGCAGGACCAGGTTGATAATGGACAAGACGGTCTGCGAAGACTGGCCCGGCACGACCAGAATGCCGAGCAGGGTACGCAGGATGAACACGAAGAACAGAATGCTGATGACCGAGCCCCAGTACGGTCGCCAGCTGTCGAGCAGCTCTCGGGGCTGGACGCGGTTGCCCTGCACGACCTCGGCAATGAAGTAGAGATACGAGCCGCTGCACATGGCCACCACAAAACCCAGGATAAAACCGCCGACCAGGCCCAGCGGGGCGGCGAAGACGGATGTCACGAGCAGGATCAGCAGATACACAAAGGGCAGCAGGACGACCCACCAGGCGCGCTGAATTCTTTGCCAGGTTTCGAGGGCGGCGGTGGCGTACAGGCGCAGCGTGGCCCGGATCAGGGCGGCCCAGTCCATAGTCTGTCCGATCTTGTCCGATCTATGGGTAGGGCGTTCCCCAGCGATCCTGGAACGTGACCTCTTCGAGTCCCAGCCGCGATACCGGACCGAACTTGCCGATGGGATAGCCGACCGGCAGGATGGCAAACGTCTCGGCGTTGTCGGGCAGTTCCAGGATGCGTTTGACCTCGTCTTCATACAGCAGGTGGCGCGTCGTCAGCGTCGCGCCCAGACCGAGGCCGCGGGCGGCCAACAGCATGTTCTGGATGGCCGGATAGATGGACGCGCCCGACATTTTTGGCAGACCGATGGACGCGGCAAAATCACCCACCAGACAGCCGACAATCAGAACCGGCGCCTCGTGAAAGTGCTCGGTCAGGTAGACGACCGCTCTCAGCATGCGCTGTTTTTGCTGCTCGGTTTTGCCGGGTGGGGGCGGGTTGGACTCGTAGCGTGCCAACACCTGGTCGAGCGCCTTTTTGTACACGGCCTGGAGCTGCTGTTTGACGGCCGCATCCTTGACCACAATGAACCGCCAGTGCTGGACATCGCCCCCGCTGGGAGCGCCGAGCCCGGCGGCGATAATCCGTCGGATCAGGGCGTCGGGCACCGGGTCGGGTTTCAAACGGCGCATCGCCCGCATGGTGTGCAGGGCTTCAAACAGTCCAATTTCGTCCGCCATACAAGGCCCTCCTGTGAGGCTCTGCTTGTATCACGCGGGACAGCGGAAAGGAATTGCCGGTCGGGTGTCCTCAGAACAGGTGCAGCGACTGGGCCAGGATGGTGGCTATGGCGATTGGCGCCACATAGCGAATCAGGAACAGCCAGCCGCTGTACAGGCGCTGGCTCATCCCCCCGACCATGAACTCCTGGCGGCGTACGGTCTGACTGAGGACCCAGCCGGTGAAGATCGCGATCAGCAGGCCGCTCGTCGGTAGCATGTAGTTGGTGACAATACGGTCGGCCAGGCCAAAGAACCCGGCGCTCAGGTCTGAGGGAATGCCGCACAGGAAAATCACCCCGCCGATGAGCCAGGTCGCCCGGCTCCGGCTCCAGCCCATCTCGTCAATGCAGTAGGCGACCACGACCTCGAGCACGGAGATGGCCGAGCTGAGGGCGGCAAAGCTCAGCAGCACAAAGAAGACCAGGGCCAGCAGCTGTCCGGCCGGCAGCTGGGCGAACGCCGTCGGCAGGGTCTGGAAGATCAGCCCCGGCCCGGCGCTCGGCTCCAGCTGGAAGGTAAACACGAGCGGAAAAATCATAAAACCGGACAGCAGGGCGACCAGCGTGTCGCCGCCCGCAATATAAAACGCGGGCCGGACGAGGTCGGTGTCTTTTTGCAGATAACTGCCATAGGTGATCATGATCCCGCCCGCGATGCTGAGCGAAAAAAATGCCTGGCCCATGGCCTCCAGCACCGACCGGGCGGTCAGCTGATCCCAGCGCGGACTCAGCAGAAAGGCGATGCCCGCCCGCGCCCCGTCCGTTTGCACGGCATACACCAGCAGCCCGCACAGCATGACGAACAATAGCGGCATCATGATCTTGTTGCCGCGCTCCAGACCGCCCGCCACGCCGCGCACGACAACCACAACCGTGGCCAGCATGAAAACGGCGTGCCAGCCCATTTGGCTCAGGCCGCTGGTGGTCAGGTCGGTGAACAGGCCGCTAATGGTCTCGGCCGACTGCCCGGCGAAGCTGTTGGTGAGGGACAGGACGATGTAGTGCAACACCCAGCCGCCGACTACGGCGTAGTAGGACAGCACCACAAAGGACGCCGCCGCCGGCAGCCAGCCGGTCGAGGCCCAGGCCGAGCCCGGCCGCAGGGCTTGGAAGCTGCCGACGACGTTACGCTGAGTGTGGCGACCGATCAGAAATTCGGCCAGCATGACCGGAATGCCCACGGCCAGCACGCAGCCCAGATAGACCAGGACAAAGGCCGCGCCGCCGTTCTGGCCGGCAACAAACGAGAAGCGCCAGATGTTGCCCAGCCCGACCGCCGAGCCGATTGCGGCCAGGATAAAGCCGAATGAACCGGACCAGTTCCCGCGTGCCTGCGCCATGCGTGTCCCTCGCGGCCCGCCCGGCTACGCAGACGGGCTACAAAAGGGCGGAGGAAGACTCCGCCCGTCTCAGGCTTGGCTCTTCAGTCGGCCGGTTGGTATTTGATCAGCACCCGCGAGCCGTCGGCAAAGCCCGACCGGAAGCCGCTCTCGAACGACTGCCAGCCGCCGGGGTATTTCTGAGCTAGGCGCTCAAACAAGAGTGCGGTCAGCTCGGCATCGTTGACAATGGAGCCGGTGGCGTCAAAGGCCGGGCCGTCAGAGCTTCCCAGGGCGACCCTGGCTTTGGTGCGGCCAGCCTCGATCCGTCTGGCCCGGTAGGTCGTCTTGGGCGTTCCGACCCACACCGCTCCGTCGTGGTACATGTACCAGATCTCGGCCGGGCGACCCAAGTCGCCGCTCTTCCGCTCGGTCGCAATATAGGCGTAGGTGCTGGTGGTGAGGGCCTGCTCAAGCTCTGCCGAGAGTTCGACGGCGGACACCGGCTGAGACATGAGCAGCAGGCCGCTGAGGGTCAGAACGGTGCCTGCCAGGATAGTGCTTGCCCACACATGCCGCATGGTCTTCCTCCTGTTGTTATTCGGCTGCGAGTTCTTTGGCCGACTGAATCACCACTGGCGTGACGGGCACGTCGTCGTGCATGCCGCTGCGCCCGGTGGCCACCGCCTCGATCTGGCGCACCACGTCGAGACCCTCGACCACTTTGCCGAACACGCAGTAGCCAAAGTTGGCCTGGCCCTGGTGGTTCAGAAAGTCGTTGTCTTTGACGTTGATGAAGAACTGCGAGGTGGCCGAATCGACCACATTGGTGCGGGCCATGGCAAGCGTGCCGAGTTCGTTTTTGAGGCCGTTGGCGGCCTCGTTCTTGATGGGCGGCTTGGTGCTCTTCTGCTGCATGTCCGAACTGAAGCCGCCGCCCTGGATCATGAAGCCGGCAATCACCCGGTGAAAAATCGTGCCGTCAAAGAAGCCGTCGTTGACATAGCCCAGAAAGTTGCTGACGGTCTCGGGGGCTTCCTTGTCGTACAGCTCAATCTTGATCTCGCCCAGTGAGGTTGACAGGAGTACCATACCTCCTCCTTTTGCGTGTGCGCGACCGGCGCGGCCCTAGCCGTCGGTCGGTTCGACTGCTGCGACGACTCTGGCCGACTGAATCACAATCGGCTCCAGGGGCACGTCATCGTACATGCCGTGGCGTCCGGTCTGGACGCCTTCCATCTGTTTGACCACATCGAGACCCTCAATCACCCGGCCAAACACACAGTAGCCGAAATTGGCCTGGCTCTGGTGATCCAGAAAGGAATTGCGGGTGACGTTGATGAAAAACTGAGAGGTCGCGGAATGGGTGGCGTTGGTGCGCGCCATGGCGACCGTTCCCTCGTCGTTCTGGAGGCCGTTATCAGCCTCGTTTCTGATTGGCCGCTTGGTGTCTTTTTGTCGCATGTCCGGGCTGAAGCCGCCGCCCTGGACCATGAAATTGGGAATCACCCGGTGAAAGATCGTGTTGTCGTAAAAGCCGTCGTTGACATAGTCGAGAAAGTTCTTGACCGTCTCGGGCGCCTCTTCTTCGTACAGGCCGATCTTGATCTCGCCCATCGAGGTCGACAGAACGACGACCGGTCCGTCCGGTGGATCGGCCTCGGAACAGGCCGGCAGGCTGATGAGTAAAGCGCCGGTCAGAGCGATGATGCAGGCAACACTCCGCATACTGTGGTTCCCCTCTCGCGTTGCGGTTCGGGGCTTCTTGTATCCCAGCCAGGGGGGGAAGAAAAGACCCTGGCTGGCTGGGCTCGCTTTTGAAGTCACAGGGCAAAAGTCACAGGGCAAAAGTCAAATGTACAGACCTGAGGCACGGGTGGGCTACAGCCGCTCCAGGTAGGCGATCACGTCGCTGGCACGGACCACATCGCCGTATTTGGCCCCAATATCAAACACGTTGGCCTCGTGCGGCTCCTCGGCGCGGTCGCCGATGGCTTCGAGCGGCACGATGGGACGGAAGCCGTTGGCCAGAGCGTCCATCACCGTTGCCCGCACACAGCCGCTGGTCGTACAGCCGGTGACAATCAGGGTATCGACGCCCTTCATGGTCAGGGTTGAGGCCAGGTAGGTGCCGAAGAAGCCCGAGGCGTACTTCTTGACGATGACCAAGTCGTGGTCCTGGCGGTCGAGGCGCGGGTCGAGTTCGACCAGCTGGCTGCCCAGGGTCAGCAGGCGCAGCGACGGCACCTTTTCCGGCCACAAACCGGCGTCGTCCTGGCGGTGGGGGTCGTAGCCGACCACGGTAAAGATGATCGGTACGGCTTTGGCCCGGGCGGCCGCAATGAGCTGGTTTGTCGCCGCTACCTCGGCGTCAAGATTGCCGGCCAGGGGCGACTGTTCCGGGGCGGTGAATCCCAGCTGCAAATCGACCACGACCAGGGCCGGCTTTTTGCCGTAGCCGAGGGTATGGCCGAGCTGGGCGCGCTGGTAGATGGCGTGTTTGTCCTGTGGCATGGCTGCTTCTCATTTCCGCTGGGGTTTGGGAGCCATGAAAACCAGGACGGTCAGCCGGCCCGGACCAGGGTTGTGGAAGCCGTGCTCGGAGCCGGACGGAGCGAGCGCGATCTCGCCCGGACCGATGTCCCGGGTCTCGCTGCCGAGTTGGACGCGGCCACTGCCTTCGAGCACGTAATAGACCTTGTCCGAACCGGCATGGGTGTGAGGCGTCTGCTCCTGGCCGGGCTCAAAGCAGTACACGTCGCAGAACATCCGCTCGGTGGTAAACAGGTTGACCTTGTTCATCTTTTCGGCCGCAAACGCGACCTGGGCTGCTACGTGTTTGACACTGTCCATAGCTGTGTTCTCTCCGAAGCTTATAATCCGCGGGGTTGGACCACCTGGCCGACAAACCGCCCGCTCGGCGCCTGGCCCACAATCTCTCCGTTTTCCATGACCAGGGCGCCCCGCAAAAAGGTCATGACCGGGATACCCTTGACCCGGCGTCCCTCCCACAGCGAGTAATCGGCTCGCGAGCGCATACGGTCCACGCCCAGCACGGCTTCTTTTTCAGGATCAATGACGACAATATCGGCGTCGGCGCCCAGGGTCAGCGCACCCTTCCTGGGGTAGACGCCGTACAGCTTGGCCGCGTTCTCGGACAAGACCTTGGCCAGCGTGACCAGATCAAGCCGTCCGGTGTTGATCCCCTCGTTGAACATCAGGGGCAGGGTGTCGGCTACCTGGAGGTTGATGCCGACCCGGCAATCCCAGAAGTCCCCGTCCGTCTTGAACGACGCCGAGTAGGTCAGGCTGTCCGTGCCGACCACCGACAGGCTGCCCTCTTGCAGACCCTGCCACAGGCGTTCCCGGTCGGTTGCAAACCGGATCGGGGGCTGGATTTTGGCCTTGCCGCCCATGCCTTTGGCGTCCATCTCGGGTGCGGTGGTGTTGAGAAAGCAGGCCACGGTCTCGCCCACGACATTCAGACCCTGGCTGCGCAGCTGCTTGACCGTCTCGACCGTATGGGCGGCGCTGATATGAACCGGATAGATGGGCACGCGCAGCTGGTTGGCAATCAGGCCATAGGTATAGACCTGGACGCTTTCGGCCCAGGCCGGGCTGGACTCGGCCCAGGCGGTGAGCTGGTCGGCGCGGCCCGTCTGCCGCAGTCGGTCAATCAGAATGCCCCGCACATAGGGGTCTTCGGCGTGAATCTTGGCAAAGGTCGGCGGCCCGCAGCGGGCCAGCTGCTCGCAGGCCTGGTGGAAGAAGGCCGGGGTGATGCCCTCGGGGTTCATACCGAAGGCCTCGGCCTGAGAACCGGCGTAGCCGGTGAAAAATTTATAGGACACGCCGCCCTTGTGGGCCACTTCCGGAATGTCGGCCACTTGGTCGAGGGTATTGACCACACAGGTGATCTTGAAATCGCACCACGAGTGGCCGGTCCCGCACTGCAGGGCCTGATCGAACAGCTGCGGCAGCGGCTCCTGGCCGATCAGGGTGGTGGTGGCGATTGTCGTCACCCCGCCGAGCAGACAGTCCTTGGTATCGCGCAGGAAATCCTCGGTCATGGCGTCATCGCCAAAGCGATCGGCAATGCCGAAGTGGACATGCGGATCGAAGGTGCCGGGGAAAATGATTTTTTCCCCTACGTCGATGGTCCGTTTTGCCTGGCCCAGACTCGGGCTGGCCCCCACGGCAACAATCTGTTCTCCCTCAATGGCGACGCCTCCCCGTATGACGCCGTTTGGAGTCACCACCAAGCCGTTCTTCAGGACGATGTCATGCGCCATGTGTGCTTCCCCCTTTTTCCCAGGCGGGGCGATTATCCCGCTACGCCTGGTCCGCTGTCAACACAAAGAAGACGCGCGCTAGTAGCTGACCTTCAGCAAAAACAGGCCCTGGGGCGGCGCCGTTTGCCCGGCCAGGGTCCGGTCGCGGGCGGCAAAGATCCGGGCGAAGCCCTCAACGCTCAGCCGGCCGCGCCCGACATCGTACAGGCTGCCGACGATATTGCGGACCATGTGACGGACAAAAGAGCGTGCCTCGACCTCATAGGCCAGCACCTGCCCGGCCCGCCTGACGCTGCTGCGCAGCACCGTCCGCACCGGGTCGTGCTCGACCGAGTCGGCGCCCTGAAAGGATGAGAAATCGTGTTGGCCGACCAGCAGACCGGCGGCCCGATCCATGGCGCCGATGTCGAGCTGCAGCGGCACGTGCCAGCTATAGCGGGCCCATACGGCCGAGCGGTCGGACCGGTTCCAGATCTGGTAGCGGTAGGTGCGGCTGTGGGCATCACGGCGGGGGTTGAAGGTCTCGCTGGTGGTTTCGAGTCGCCTGACGGCCATATCCGCGGGCAGCAGGGCGTTCAGGCTGTGTCGGAGCCGTCCAGGATCGCGTGGCTGGCTGGTGCGAAAGGCCACGACTTGGCCCAGGGCGTGCACCCCGGTATCGGTCCGGCCGGCCGCCCGCACCCGAATGGGCTCGTTGCAGAGACGGGCCAGGACGGCTTCCAGCCTGCCCTGGAGGGTTTCCGCGTTGGCTTGCAGCTGCCAGCCATGGTAAGCGGTGCCGTCGTATTCGAGAACGCATTTGTAGTGCATGGCGCGCGTCATCATAGCCAATTCCGGTGTGAGCCGACAGCGCTCGAACCGGTCTGTCTGTCGGATACCGGCTTGCAAATTCTCGACAAAATAGCATAGTCTTTCAGGCCGTTGCTCCAGCCGCCTGGAGCAGAACAGAAGGGAGAAGATATGGGTGTTTTATCCGGGTATAAGGTCGTTGAGTTTGCGGGCATTGGTCCCGCTCCGATGTGTGCGATGCTGCTCTCAGACATGGGAGCCGAGGTTCTGCGGATCGACCGGGCTGAGGATGCCAGCCTGGGCATCCCGACCGACGCGAAGTTCAATCTGCTGGGTCGCGGACGCCGCTCGGTGGCGCTCGATCTGAAGAAAGAGGACGGCACCGAGGTCGCCCTCAGGCTGGTCGGGCAGGCTGACGCGCTGATCGAAGGCTTTCGGCCCGGGGTGATGGAACGCCTGGGACTCGGACCGGACGTGTGCATGGCCCGCAACGAGCGCTTGGTCTACGGCCGCATGACCGGCTGGGGCCAGGAGGGGCCGCTCGCCCCGGCCGTGGGTCACGACATCAACTACATCTCCCTGGTTGGCGCCCTGCACTCGATCGGTCGCAAGGGTGAAGCCCCGGTGCCTCCGCTGAACCTGGTCGGCGACTTTGGCGGGGGCGGGGTGTATCTCGCTCTTGGCGTGGTCGGGGCGCTGTTGGAAGCCCACAGGTCGGGCAAAGGCCAGGTCATTGACGTGGCCATGATCGACGGCGCGGCGTCGCTGATGACGGCGATTTTCGGGCTGCGGGCGGCCGGCCGCTGGACCGACGAGCGGGGGGATAACATCCTCGATACCGGGGCGCACTATTACAACGTGTACGAAACCAGCGACGGCAAATACATCGGCATCGGCTCGATTGAACCCAAGTTCTACGCCGAACTCCTGCGGCTGACCGGTCTCGAGGGTCAGGAGCTGCCACGCCAGAACGACAAGACCGCCTGGCCGGACTTCAAGGACCGCCTGACGGCCATCTTCAAGACCAAGACGCGCGACGAATGGGACCAGATTCTGGAGGGCAGCGACGTGTGTTACGCGCCCGTCCTGAGCATGGAAGAAGCCCCCAATCATCCGCATAACAAGGAGCGCGGGACGTTCGTGGAGATTGACGGAGTGCCGCAACCCGCCCCGGCGCCGCGTTTCAGCCGCACGCCGAGCGCCATCCAACGGCCACCGGCCAACCCCGGCGAGCATACCGAGGAAGCCCTGATCGACTGGGGTTTTGAGACCGCAGATCTTGAGCGGCTGCGCACCAGCGGCGCGATCGGAGTCCGCGCTTAGCGCCGTGTGGACCGACCCGAACCGGTGAACGCCTTTTCTGGGAGCGCGACCGCTGCGTCAAGCTAGCGTCACGGCCGCGCTCCCAGACTCCAGGAACGATACGAGATTCTTCTGGCCCGATCTCAGAGATGGTGAGCTACGTATTCAGGCAGCCTGAGCGTGGCGGCCGCTGCCTCAGGCGTTCCCTTTCCACTTGAGTCCCTTGTCGAACAGGACAATAAAGAGTCCGATCAGAACAAGCACGCCGAAGACCGAGAATGCCACGGTAAATGGATTCATTGCCGGACCTCCATACCATCGAAGACATACCCTGTCCGATTTTCAGCGCAACGCCAAGATCCATCTCAAGCGGCAGCGGCCGACTTGGAAGACGCCTGCCGATAGATTGCTAAAGCTGACATGAGTCATGGTGCAATGAATAGACGCGGATTTTATACCATTGAGTCGCATGCCGGGACTGCGAGAGACTGCGCGGACAGACTTGCCGCCTTGATCCAGTCGTGGATGGAAGGGAACGACGCCGACGAGCAGGGGGAAACAATCGCATATCTCATCCATGCTCTGGACGAAGACCGGTTGTCTGACCGTAAGCTTTTCCCAAGAGAACTGAAAGGCAAGAGCTGGTGAGCCGGGTCATCCTGCTACCTGGAGAAAAGTGCCGCGCCGTGCGCCGTCTGTGCGGCTGGGCGTGGTGTGTCGTCGTGCTGCTGTGGGCGGCAGGTCTGAGCTACGGCCAGGACACAAGCGGCCGGCAAGAAGCCGGGCGGGTGTCCGCCGAGGCAACACAACGGATGCCGCTGATCACCGTCACCGAGCGCCGCCCGATCAGCGCGGCTACCGAAACACGCGTGCGCGAAAATGATTTTGCCGTCCGGCCGCATAACACGGCCTCGGAAATGCTGAATAATCTGCCCGGATTCGTGGCCGGCCAGCACGCCGGGGGCGGCAAAGCCATGCAATACTTCCTGCGCGGTTTTGATAATGACCACGGCACTGACGTGGCCATCAGCGTTGACGGTATCCCCGTCAATATGGTCAGCCATGCCCACGGTCAGGGCTATGCCGACCTGAATTTTTTGATCCCCGAAGTCGTCGAGTCCATTGATTACCGCAAAGGCCCGTATTTTGCGGACTCCGGGAATTTCGCCAACTCGGGCTCGGTCAACTTCATCACCAAAGACGATACTGTCGAAAATTCGCTCCGCGCCGTGGGCGGGTCGTTCAACACCATGCGCTATGTCGGCATCCTGTCGCCGCGCCTCGGTCCGGTGCAAAGCCTGATTGCCAACGAAGTCTACTTCACCGATGGGCCGTCCAAGCACGGCGAGCATTTCGTCAAATATAATTTCTTCGGCAAGTTTACCCTCAGGCCCAACCCACGCTCCAAGCTGAGTCTGTGGACCTCGCTGTATACCGGCGATTGGGACGCCTCGGGCCAGATCCCGCTCCGAGAGGTCAACAGCGGCCGACTGGACCGCTTCGGTTCGCTCGACCCGAGCGAGGGCGGACGCTCTGATCGGGAAAACGTGAACCTCATCTACACGGCCACCCCAAGCCTGGAGAAAAGCTGGTCCGTGCAACTCTACTTCAGCCGCTACCGGCTGCGCATGTTCTCGAATTTTACCTTTTTCAGCGGCGATCCGGTGCGGGGCGATGGCATTGAACAACTCGACACCCGGGTGCTGTTTGGCGGCCGAGCCCAGTATCGGCGCATGTGGACACTCGGCGGCATGCTGCTTGAGAGCAGCCTTGGTTTTGAGACGCGCAACGATAACGCCGATGTCGGCCTGTTCCGGCAGCAGCGCCGGCAACGGTTTTCTACCACCCAGAAAGTCGAGGTGTGGGAGAACGCTTTCAGCGGCTACACCCAGCACGAGCTGTTTTTGCGGGAGTGGCTGCGGTTCATCGTTGGTCTGCGCGGTGACTTCTTTGTCTTTGATGTTGACGGCCGGTCTCGGCCCGGCGCGACAGACGCCCCGCAGCTCCAGGGAGATGCGACCGACGGCATTGTCAGCCCCAAGGCCAGCCTGATCGTGTCGCCCTTTACCGACCCTGCGAGCCTCTGGCACCAGACCGACCTGTTTCTCAATTTTGGCATGGGCTATCATTCCAACGATGCCCGGGACGCGGTCCAGCCGGGGGGCAGCGGGCTGGCTCGCTCAAGCGGTGCGGAAATCGGGGCGCGCACCAATCTGTACAATCGGATCGAGTTGGCCGCCTCGCTGTGGTGGCTTGACCTGGGCAGCGAGCTGGTCTTTGTGGGTGACGAGGGCACGACCGAACAGCGCGGTCCCACCCGCCGCTGGGGCGTGGATGCTGAGGTCCGGGCCGAAGTCTTGCCCTGGCTGCTGCTCGACTATGATCTGACCTATGCCGATCCCCGCTTTCGCGTCACCGGCGAGGCCATTCCCCTGGCGCCGACCCTGCTGATGAACGGGGGGCTGACGGCCTACCCGGCCGAGAATCTGTCTGCCGCCCTGCGGGTGCGCTTCCTGGACGACCGGGCCGCCAATGAAGACCGCAGCGTGATTGCGCGGGGTTATAGCCTGATTGACCTGCTCCTGCGTTACCGCTGGCGCAACATTGAGCTGTCTTTTGATGTACTCAACCTGGCCGACACCGACTGGCGGGAAACGCAGTTTGCCACGGAATCCTGTGTGCGGCGCGAACTCGGCCGAGACAGCCGGTGTCCGCGCCGCGGTGGCGGACCGGGGATTCTGGACACGAATGTGGTGTCCGGCTACGGCATCAATGTCCGTGGCGGACTGACCGTGTTTTTCTAGAGGGTGTTATACACTTTTTTGCTGCGATTAATTTTCCTCAGAGAAATCACTGACTTGCAGGAGCTACCTCAGCAAGTGGTATTGTGCGGTCCTGTGAAAAACCTGCAGAAAACCAACAGCTTGTCAGAAGTTACTAACACGCTCTGGAGGGAGGATTGACAGCCGCATTCTAAGAGTGCGATACGGCACGCAAGTCCCGTTGTAGACAGGAGGCTTGTATGTCATTGCGGTCACATCCGGAAGAGCACGTCGCAGCCCTGCAGAATCGGCTCGCCTACACCGAACGTCTCAAACAGCTGATGAACCGCATCCACGCGGCCCAAAATATCGACCAGCTGCTGATCAGCCTGCAAGACGACATGCTGACCCTGTTTGAGGCCGAGCATCTCACCCTGTACGCCGTGGATTACGACACGCGTGAACTCTACTCCCGGTTTCTGGATCTGGACAGCATCCAGGAAATCCGCCTGGACCTGAACGAGGCCAGCATTGCCGGGTTTGTCGCCCGCAGCAAACGCACGGTCAATCTGGCCGACGCCTACGATAGTGCCGAGCTGGCCCGTCTCCACCCGGCCCTGCGCTTTGACCGCTCCTGGGACGAAAAAACCGGGATTCGGACTCGACAAGTCCTGACGCTTCCGGTGTGTGGTTCGGACGGCGCGTTGACCGGTGTGCTGCAACTGCTCAACAAGACGGGCGCGGCGCGTTTCTCCCAGGCCGACGAGGAAAAAGTCGGCGAGCTGGCCCGCACGCTGGGCATTGCGTTGCACAACCAGTACCAGCTGGCCAAGCGCCAGCCCCACAAGTTCGACTCCCTGCTGGCCGCCGGCCTGCTGAGTCAGGACGAGCTGAACGAGGCAAAAGACCGGGCGCGGCAGTCGGGTCGCAGCGTGGAGGCCGTCCTGCTCGAACGCTACAAGGTCAGCAAACACGAACTCGGCCGCTCGCTGAGCCAGTACTACGGCTGTCCTTTTCTCGAACCCAGCCCGCAGCTGGTGATTGACGCCGACCTGGCCAGGAAGATCAGCGTCAACTATCTGCAAAGCAACGACTGGCTGCCGCTCCAGGCGACCGATACCAGCGTCGAAATCCTGACCAGCCAGCCCCACTCGGTCCAGTACCGCCACGATATCCAGCGGCTCTTCCCGGGCCTCAAGATCGCCTACCGGATCGGCCTGGTCGAGGACATCCGCGAAATCAGCCGGGCTCTGGTCGGCGAACGCGAGCCGGCGGCCGGCGGGGACTCGCTCCAGGCTATTCTGCGCCAGCTGGCGGCGGAATCGCCGACCCACACCCCGACCGACGAGGGGCCCGACGAGAACGACAGCGCGGTCGTCCGGCTGGTCAACCGCATGATCGGCGAAGCCTATCAGCAGGGCGCCTCGGACATCCACCTCGAACCCTATGGCGAGCAGAAAGAAACCCTGATCCGCTTTCGGGTTGACGGCCGCTGTCACGAATACCTCAAGGTTCCGGCCCAGTACCGTCGTCCCCTGGCCTCGCGCCTCAAGATCATGGCCAACCTCGATATTGCCGAGCGGCGCAAGCCCCAGGACGGCAAGCTCAAGTTCCGTCTGCCGACCAGAGAGATTGAGCTGCGGGTGGCCACAATTCCGACCGCCGGCACCGACAACGAGGATGTCGCCCTGCGCATTCTGACCGCCGGCGAGGCGCTGCCCCTGGACAAGATTCAGATGGCGGACGCCAACCTCACAGCCTTTCGAGCCCTGCTCGACAAGCCCTACGGCCTGATCCTGTGCTCGGGTCCGACCGGCTCGGGAAAAACGACCACCCTGCACTCGGCGCTGGGCGCCATCAATACGCCCGACAGAAAAATCTGGACTGCGGAAGACCCGGTCGAGATCACCCAGTACGGCCTGCGCCAGAGCCAGGTCCAGCCCAGAATCGGCTACGACTTTGCCGCAGCCATGCGCTCCTTTTTGCGCGCCGACCCGGACGTCATCATGGTCGGCGAAATCCGGGATCGGGAAACCGCCCGGATCAGCATCGAGGCGTCCCTGACCGGTCACCTGATCCTGAGCACCGTGCATACCAACAGTGCCGCCGAGACCATCACCCGCCTGCTCGAAATGGACATGGACCCGTTTCATTTTGCCGACGCCCTGCTCGGCATCCTGGCTCAGCGCCTGGCCCGGACCATCTGTGCGGACTGTAAAGAACCCTACCGGCCGTCCGGGCAGGAGTACGAGGCCCTGGCCGCAGGCTATGGTCCGGCCGCGTTCGCCGAGCTGGACCTGCCCGACACCGCCGACTTCGTGCTGTACCGGGGGCGCGGCTGCGAGGCGTGTCAGCACACCGGATACAAGGGACGCCTGGGGCTGCACGAACTCCTCGTCGCCAGCGATGATATCAAACGCCTGGTCCACAGCCGCGCCACCGCTGCCGAACTCCGCCAGGTCGCGCTGGCCCAGGGCATGACCACCCTGGTTCAGGACGGCATTCGCAAAGTCCTCCAGGGCTGGACCGATTACAGCCAGGTACGGGCGGTGGCCCTACGCTAGAGCGTTTCACGTTAGGCTGTAGCCCCGCCGTTCCGCTCTCGTCAGGCCGGACGTGATCCGGCATTCCCTGCTTCGACTTCGCTCCGCTCCGCTCAGCATGAACGGGTAACGCGCCTGAAGTCGAAGGGCGACACAGCATCGTGAAGTGCGCTAGCCCGCCCCCAAACCCTACTTTCAGCAGCCCCGGCTTTTCGCTATGCTGCCCCGACTTGGGGAGCACTTATGAGAAATACCGGTAGGACCTGTTCGGTGGGGCTGGGTGTGGGCATCCTGTTCAGTCTGCTCGCCTCTTCGGCCTGGGCGATCTTTGTCGACGAGGCCGAGACCATTCGCTTCAACGGCCGGATGTATAACCGGACGGCCATGGCGGTCGAGAGCGCGGCCGACAACACCCGCATTCAGACGCCGTATAACAGCTGGAACATGCTGCAAAACCGGACCTTCGTTCAGATGGAGCTGCGTCACAACCTGACCGATCTGATCATGGGCCGGTCTGACGGTCCGCTGGCTGCGGTCCAGTCCCTGCTGAGTCCCCTGGGCTTTCTGGCGCCCGACGATTTCGAGTATTTCGTGACCTATCGCGGCGAGTACGACGGGGTGTGGGACTTTGGCCCGGACGTGTTCAGCGAGCGCTTTCCGCTGCTGAGCGACTGCGGACCGGCGAGCAAGGTCAAACAGAAACAGCCCCAGGCCTTCGGCTGTAGCCAGGTCGATACGCGCCGACGCCGGCGCAGTCGGCACCGGCTGTTTGAGGCCTATATCAACTATACCAAGGGGCCCCTGTTTGTCCGCCTCGGCCGCCAGAACCTGTCGTGGGGCGAGACCGACGTGTTCCGCCTGATGGATCAGATCAATCCCCTGGACGCCAGCTTTGGCGGCTTTCTGGTCACCCTGGACGAGCGGCGCATCCCGCTCGACATGCTGCGGGTGGTGTACGGCCTGGGCGGTGTCGGGCCGCTGTCGGAACTCAACCTGGAGGGCTTTATGGTCGTGGACGACGAGGTCTCCACGCCCACCCCGGCCGGTTCGCCGTGGTCCACGCCCAACCCGGCCGGTATTCGGTCTGCCCTCAAAAAACCGGCCCGCAATTTCACCGACCTGCGGGGCGGTGGACGCGTCGTCGGCGTGTGGGGCGATTTCATGTTCACCGTGGCCCACTACTACACCTATCTCGACGGGGCGACAGGCCGCGTGGTTACCCCGACCGGCGATTCGCCGCTCAGGCTCAGCGAGTTCCGCGAGGCGGGTCGGCAGGGTGAAGTCGGGCGCTACCTGTTTGATAATTTTCAGACCAATATCCTGTTTCCCAAGGTCCAGATCAGCGGGGCAAGCCTGACCTTTGGTCTGCCCAGCCTGTCGGCCATCGTGCGCAGCGAGTTTGCCTACTTCTACGCCGAGCCGTTTTTCAAGAACGCGTCCCCGACTCAGCTGCTCGGGCCGATTGCCGACCCGGACAACTTTGCCCTCACCCCCGGTTACAGCCAGGTCGCCTGTCCGTCCTCGGTCAGCAACGACGTGTGCCTGCGCTACAAGAGCGACATCGACCGCTCAGACGTGATCCGCTGGGCGGTGGGTATGGACATGGACCGCTATATCCAGCTGCTCAATCCCCAGCAGTCGTTTGTGCTCAGCGGTCAGATTTTCGGCACCCATATTCTGGACTTTAACGATACCAAGCTCAGCTCGGTCAGAGACAGCTTCGGCTTTGGCCACTTCGCCGTTCCGGTTCTCGATCCGAACCGAAGGAATACGTCCTTTGTGAACATGGACCAGCATCAGCTGATCAATACCCTGTCCATCTCAACCGCTTACCGCTCGGGCGCGATCTCGCCGGCCCTGGTCTTCCTATACGACTGGCAGGGCGCGTGGCTGGTGCAGCCGGGCATTACCTTTACCCGCGACCCGTTCCGTTTCATTATCCAGTACAACTACATCGACGGACAGTATAACGGCATCGGCTTTTTACGTGACCGCGACAACCTGATCGTGCAGCTCGAGGTGGTCATCTGAACAGGAGGACAAGACGATGGGTCTGCGCACACCCGAACAGTACAAAGACGCCCTGAGGGACGGCCGCGAGGTCTATTATCGGGGAGAGCTGGTGCCCGATGTCACCGCCCATCCGGTCATCGGCAAGGCGGTCAACCACGCCTGTATCGACTATCAGATGGCCGAAGACCCCCGCTACCGGGATCTGGCCGTGATCAGCGACCCCGACCTGGGCGACTATTCGCGCTTCTATCATATTCCCCGCAATACCGAGGATCTGCTGCAACGCAGCCGTCTGATTGCGGCCAGCACCCGCGAGGGCGCGACCCTGGTCGTGCTGATTAAAGAGATCGGCACCGACGCCCTGTTTGCCCTGCATGTTGTGGCCGAAGAAATGGCCAAGCGCGGTAAGCCCGAATACAAGGAACGGGTTCGCAAGTATTACGAGCTGTGTCGCGACCGGGACTACGGCGTGGCCGTGGCCCAGAGCGATGTCAAGGGCGACCGGGGGCTCGGCCCCCAGGGTCAGGCGCACGACGACTACTACCTGCGGGTGGTGGAAGAGCGCGCGGACGGCATTGTGGTGCGCGGTGCCAAGACGCATACCTCGGTCCTGACCAACACCGACGAGGTCATCGTCCTGCCGACCCGAGCGATGAAACCGGACGACGGCGCCTACTCCGTGGCCTTTGCCCTGCCGGCCGCAACCAAGGGGCTCAAGCTGCTGGCCAGCTCCTACGGTGGGACGCCAAGAGACCCGTTTGAGTTTCCGATCAGCGCCAGTCATAAAATGATGGAAACGCTGACGGTTTTTGACGATGTGTTCGTGCCCTGGGAGCGCGTGTTCCTGAACGGCGAAACCGAAGCGGCCGGCTTTCTGGCCCTGACCTTTGTCAAATTCCATCGCTTCACCGCAGTATCGTATAAACTGCCCCTGCTGGAACTGCTGGCCGGCGCGGCCCAGGCGATTGCCGAGTACAACGGCATTGAACGGGCCGGCCATATCCGGGAGAAGCTGACCAAGCTGGCGACCTATCACGCCACGGTCCAGGGTCTGATTTTCGCCGCCGCCCATAACCACGAAATCGTGGCACCGGACATTGCGGTGCCGAACACCCTGCTGACCAACGTCGCCAAGTACCAGTTCGCCTCGAACTATCACACTGCGGTGCAGATGGTGCAGGACGTGAGCGGCGGTCTGCTGGTCACCGGCCCGGCGGTCGAGGACTGGCGCAGCGAGGCGACCGGGCCGTATCTGGAAAAATACTACGGCGGCAAAAAAGGCACCTCGGCCGAAGAGCGCGTCCGGCTGCTGAACCTGATCTCTGACCTGACGGCCGGTGACTATGGCGGCTATCAGGAGGTGCTGGCCGTCCACGCCGAGGGTTCGCTGGAAGCCGAGAAACTCCAGACCTACCGCGAATACGACTTTGCGACCGCCGCCGACTATGCCCGGGAGCTGGCCGGAATCAAGAAGTAGGAGCGGGCAGCGGCCGCAGTGCTACTGAGACGCAGCGCTCAGGCTGCATACCGAAGCACCTCTAATTCCGCCGTGCTATCGGTGCGCACGAGGAGCATCTCAACACGCGCCATGACCGTGTCCTCGATGAGATATTCGCGGCAGGACGCGCATTGCAAGACCGGCAGTTGCTTGAGGATGACGATGCGCTCCTCGGAAAGTTTGAACGGCAAATTGGTCAGTGCCGAAATCATACGATCGCCACACACGCCACACTTCATGGGTTTCTCCTTCGGGTCTTATTGACGTGGTAGGTCCAGAAAATCCGGCCATCACGAAGGCACCGCCGAATAAACGCGACAGGATCATCGGGAAGCTGTCGTTCAGCCATAGCTCAAATCTAGCTGGGGTTTGCAGTAGACTTACTCCACTGTCACACTCTTGGCCAGGTTGCGGGGCTGGTCGACATCGGTGCCGCGGTACAGGGCAACATGGTAGGCCAGCAGCTGAAGCGGAACCGTCAGCATGATGGGCATCAGCAGGTGGTGGGTGCGGGGGACCTGAACGATTTCCCAGGCAATATCCTCCAGCTCGGGCGACGGCGCGTCGGTCAGGGCGATGATCCGTCCGCCACGCGCCTCGACCTCTTTCATGTTGCTGAGCGTCTTGGCGTACACGGCGTCTTTGGGAAGCAGCACGACCACCGGCAGCTGGTCGTCAATCAGCGCGATGGGGCCGTGTTTCATCTCTCCGGCCGGATAGCCCTCGGCATGGATGTACGAGAGTTCCTTGAGCTTGAGCGCCCCTTCGAGCGCGATGGGATAATTCACCCCACGCCCCAGGTATAGGAAATCGTCGGCGTGGCCATATTTTTTGGCGATTTTTTCAACGCTACGCTCTTTATTCAGGAGCTGTTGGACGAGAGCAGGCAGATTGACCAGGTCTTCGAGGAGCCGCTGACCGGTGGCTTGGTCGAGAACGCCGCGGCGTCGGCCAAGATACACCGCCAGCAGGTAGAGCGCCGTGACCTGGGTCGTAAACGCTTTGGTTGAGGCGACGCTGATCTCCGGTCCGGCGTGGGTATAGACGACCATGTCGGCCTTACGCGGGATCGAGGCGTCGACCACATTACAGACAGTGAGGGTTGTGGCCCCAGCCGTCCGGGCATACTCCAGCGCCGCCAGGGTGTCGGCCGTTTCGCCCGACTGCGACACGGTCAGGACCAGGCTGTCGGCGTCAAGGGGTGGATTGCGATAGCGGAATTCACTGCCGTAATCGACCTCGGCCGGAATACGGGCCAACTCTTCCAGGAAAAACTTGCCCAGCAGACAGGCGTGCCAGGCCGTGCCGCAGGCCAGCAGCGCAACGCGTTTGATCGAGTCCAGGACCCGGCCGTGAGCCTCGAGTTCGCCCAGCCACACATGCCCCTCCTCGGCTCGGATGCGGCTCCGCATGGTATCGATAATGGCCTGCGGCTGCTCGTGAATCTCCTTGAGCAGGAAGTGCTTATAGCCCTCCTTCTGGGCGGTCAGCGCGTCCCAGCTCACATGGCGTGGCGCACGTTCGACCGGCTGACCGTCAAAGTTGGAGAAGCGGACTCCCCCACGGCTGACCTCGGCCAGGTCGCCGTCGTCGAGGAAAGCAACCTGGCGGGTATAGTCCAACAGGGCCGGGATATCGGACGCAATGAAGTTCTCGCCCTCCCCCAGACCGACAACAATGGGCGTCGCGTTCTTGGCCGCAATAATGGTATCGGGCTGGCTCTCGCACAGGGCGACAATGGCAAACGAGCCGGCCAGGCGTTTCAGGGCGGCCCGGGTGGCCTCGGCAAAAGTCAGTCCGTCCTGGATATGCTGGTCGATGAGATGCGAGATCACCTCGGTATCGGTCTCCGAGCTGAAGCGTCGACCCCGGGCGAGCAGTTCGTGGCGCAGCTCCAGATAGTTTTCAATAATGCCGTTGTGGATGACCACCACCTGTCCGGCCCGGTGCGGGTGGGCGTTCTCCTCGGACGGTCGTCCGTGGGTGGCCCAGCGGGTATGGCCCACGCCGACCGTGCCCTGGACCGGCTCGGCGCGCAGGACGTGGTCGAGGTTCTCCAGCTTGCCGACCGAGCGCCGCAGCACGATCCCGTTGCCGGCCACCGCCAGCCCGGCCGAGTCATAGCCCCGGTAGGCCAGACGTTGCAGCCCCTGGTACAACAGCGGGGCAGCCTGACGGTGGCCGACATAACCGATGATGCCGCACATGTCCCTGGTCCCTAGCCGTCGGTGTCTTTTTTCTCGGCCTGTTTGTCTGTCTCTCTGGCCCGCTTTGCCGCAGTCCAGCCCTCGCGCGTGTGTTGTTGACGGGGGTTGAACACCAGCGCTCCGGCCGGCACATCACGACGCACGGTGGTGGCGGTGGCGATGTACACATCGTCATGAACGGTAATCGGGGCGACCAGGGTGGTATCGGAACCAACCTGGACTCGGTCGCCGATCCGGGTCCGGTGCTTGCGGAAGCCGTCGTAGTTGCACGTAATTGTGCCAGCCCCAATATTGGCGTCTCTGCCGATCTCGGCGTCCCCGATATAGGCCAGGTGCTTGGCCTTGGTGTGTTGGCCGATGACCGACTTCTTGACCTCCACGAAATTCCCCACCTCGGCCTCGGGGGCCAGCACGGCCTGACCGCGCAGATGACAAAACGGTCCGGCCGAGCTGCGGTCGGCCAGCTGGCTGTCGGACAGGACGACCGAAAACAAGACGTGGACATCGTCGCCGATCTGGCAATTCTCGATATACGCGCTGCCGTCGATCCGGCACCGGGCTCCGATCCGGGTCCGGCCCTTGAGCTGGGTGTTGGGCCCGATGACCGTATCCTGGCCGATGGTCACGTCTTCGTCAAAATAGACCGTCTGGGGGTCTTCCAGAGTCACCCCGCGGGCCATCCACTTTTTACGCAGCTGCTCCTGTTTGGTGTGTTCCATAGCGGCCAGATCCTCTCGGGAATTCACCCCACCAAGCTCTCCGGCGTCTTGCGCCAACACCGCCCGGCTGGGCAGCCCAGCCCCCACGGCCTGAGCGACGATATCGGTCAGATAGTACTCGGCCTGCGCATTGTCGGGCCGCAGGGCGCGCAGGGCGGGAAACAGAAACGCGGCCTGCGCACAATAAATGCCCGAGTTGATCTCATTGATGCGCCGTTCCTGGGCGGACGCGTCGCGCGCTTCCACAATCCTGCTCAGCCGACCGTCCGGCGTCCGCACCACCCGACCGTAATCGGCCGGGTCGGGCACACGCGTGGTGAGGACTGACACGGTCGCCCGCGTCGTCCGGTGGTCGTGAACAAAGTCGGCCAGGGTCGGCGTGGTCAGCAGCGGTGTATCGCCACACACGATCAAGACCTGCCCCTGCCAGTCAACAAACGCCGGCTGAGCGGCCAGCACCGCATCACCAGTGCCGCGCTGTTGGGGCTGAACGGCGAACCGGACATCCGCACCGCCACACGCCTGCCGCACCGCGTCGGCCTGGTGGCCGACGACGACGACCAGGCGCTCGGGGTGCAGACGCTGGGCGGCACGGATGATGTGAGCCACCAGGGGTTTGCCCGCCACGCGGTGTAGGACCTTGGCCTGTGCGGAACACATCCGCTTTCCCAGGCCGGCGGCGAGAATGACAATGCCGAGCTGACTATCCTGAGCGATATTCCACCCCACCCGTGAGACAGGTTCTGGGGAAGGTGCCGGTCAGCCCTCCCCGTCCGCCTGGCGCCTCGCCACACCTAGTCTTCAACCGAGTCTTTGGCCTGCGGCTGGCGTGACGGCAGGCTGTCGAACCAGGGCAAGACCAGGGTGTCGTTGATGGAGTAGGTATAGGCGTGGCCCCAGTCGGGCAGCTCCTTATACTCCACCTTGGTAAAGGCGCTCTTCTGGAGCAGTTCGTAGGCCATCTGTGCGGTGGCAACCGGAAACATGAAATCCTTGCCGCCGTGGACGATATAGATCGGCAAATCCTTGGCCTTGTCCAGATTGAACATGCCGACGATCATGCCGGCCGCAGCAATCGGCGCGGCGCCGGCAAACAGCTTGGGACAGCTCAGCCCGATCGCATAGCTGAACGAGCCGCCGTCAGACAGGCCGCTGACAAACAGCCGGCCAATGTCGATACTGTACTCGTCGAGCAGGGTCTCGACCATCGACAGAATAGAACGGATATCAACCCCCGGTCGCTGCAAGGACCACGTTCCGCCCAGGGACTTGGGCGACAACAGCATATAGCCCGCGCTCTTGGCCGCCCGCAGCCAGGTCAGCAGGTAGTCGTCCCCACGACCATGCCCACCGTGCAGGGTAATCACCAGGGGCCAGGACCGGCTCGGGTCGTAATATTCGGGTACGTACAGCGAATACTCGGCGTGCTTGTCGGTACTCGGCCGGTGGATGACCCCGGTCTGGGCTTCAACGCCCGCAACCGGCGTCTCCAGCTCGTCCCAACGCGCCAGGGCGTCCGGCAGCACCCAGTATTCCCGCAGCTTCGGCAGCTCGGCGCGTAGCTCGTACAGGGCGTATTTGCCGAGCGAGAAGGCGCGACGGCTCTGCATATAGGCGACAATGAAGTTCGCCTCGGAGCCGGTCAGAAAAGAGGTGTAGGCGTCCTCCAGCTGTTCCAGGGCTTCCAGCCATTTCTTGTGGAAGGCTTCACCGCCGTCCGGCACTTCGAGGCCCTCGAGTTCGGCGTTCAGGGGGGGGAAGATATCGCCCCCGACCCGGTCAAACACGTCTTGCTTGGCCTGCTTGATCTGACCCAGATGCATGTGTTCTTGCAGCCACTCGAAAGCCCGCAGGAAGACCAGGATTTTTTCTTCCTGAGCACTGATGATGGCCCGATAGTCTTCTGCTGCAATCGCCATACGGCCCTCCTTGTGTGAGGCAAAGCTAGCCTCCCCTCCATACAGTTGCAAGAGGCACACCCATATGCCAAGGTAGCCGCGCCATGAAGACCGCCAAAAACGCGACCGAGCGGGCTGCTCGCGAGTTGCTGCGCCGTCTCCCGGCGGTTGAAAAGCTGGTCTCATCGTCCGATTTCCACCCTCTCCTCCAACGCTACCAGCGAGGCTATATCACACACACCGTCCGCGACGTACTGGCCGGTCTGCGCCAAGACATCCTGGACGGCTCGCTGAGCGAGGAGCTGACCCAGTCGGCCATTGCCCACAGGGTCAGGCAGCGGCTGGCCGAGGCCGAGCAATCGCCCCTGCGCTCGGTTATCAACGCCACCGGCACCGTGCTGCACACCAATCTGGGCCGGGCGCTGCTGGCAAAAGCGGCGGTGGACGAGGTCGTCCGCGCGGCCACCACGCCAGTGACTCTGGAGTACGATCTGAGCGCGGCCGGGCGCGGCGACCGCGATGCTCTCATTGAGGCCGATCTGTTAGCCCTGACCGGTGCCGAGGCGGCCACCGTTGTCAACAATAACGCCGCAGCCGTGCTGCTGGCCCTGAATTCCGTGGCCGAAGGCAAAGAAGGTATTGTCTCACGCGGTGAGCTGATCGAGATTGGCGGTGCGTTTCGGATTCCCGACGTGATGCGCAAAAGCGGTGTCGTGCTGCGCGAGGTCGGCACCACCAACCGCACCCACGCCCACGACTACGCCGAGGCGATTGGACCCGAAACCGGCGTGCTGTTGAAAGTCCATCCGAGCAATTACCGGATCGTCGGTTTCAGCAGCGAGGTCAGCCTCGGCGATATCGTCGCCCTCGGTCACGCCCACCAGATTCCGGTCATGGAAGACCTGGGCGCCGGGGCGCTCATCGACCTGTCCGACTATGGCCTGCCCAGAGAACCGATTGTGTCCGAGCGGGTGGCGACGGGTGCCGAGCTGGTGACCTTCAGCGGCGACAAACTGTTAGGCGGCCCGCAGGCCGGGCTGATTGTCGGCCGCCGGGAGTGGATTGCGCGTATTAAAGCCAACCCGCTGAAACGCGCCCTGCGGCCCGACAAGCTGACCCTGGCCGCCCTCGGCGCAACGCTGCGGCTGTACCGCCAGTCGCCGTGTCTGAGCGTCGAGCTGCCAACCCTGCGCTGGCTCACCCGACCCGTGGCAGAGCTGGACGCGCTTGCCGCCCAGGCCGTGCCGCTCTTGCACGGGCGGCTGGGCCGCGACTTCCGCATCACGCTCGAAGACGCCACGGCTCAGATCGGCAGCGGCGCCCTGCCCGAGGAGAGCCTGCCCAGCCGGGCGCTTGTGATTCGCCATCCCCGGCTTTCGGCCGAGCATATCGCGGCCCGGTTTCGCGCCGCGCCCACGCCCATCCTGGGCCGGATTCGGGACGACGCCTTCATGTTGGATTTGCGGGGCGTCTTTCAGCCCCACGAACTGGTCCCTGCCGCAGCGCAGGCCGACTGAACGAGACTGGCGGAGAAGGGATGGAGTCGAACCATCCGCGCAACTTACGCCACGCAACTCGGTTTTGAAGACCGGTGCGGCCACCGGGCCACATCCTTCTCCGTCGGGGAAGAGAGTATAGGGTTTTTCGGTCGGAATAAAAAGCCGGGCCGGCCGGCAAGCAGACGTCGGGACCTTGACCAGCCGGCCATATCTTGATTTCCAACCGGGTAGCGCGAAGGAGTTGGAAGCGATGCCAAGTACCAAGCCCCCGAGTGGGATGCGCGATTATCTGCCCGAGGCCGTGTCCAGACGCCGCTATGTGGTGGCGACCATAGAGGAGGTGTTTCAGCGCCACGGCTTTGTGCCGCTCGAAACGCCGGCGATTGAGAACCTGTCCACCCTGCTCGGCAAATACGGCGAGGAAGGCGACCAGCTGTTGTACCGGCTGCTGCACCGGGGGGATAAGCTGAGCCGGGCGCTGGCCGAGCCCTCGGTCGATACGGCCGCCCTGGCCGAGCTGGGCCTCCGCTATGACCTGACCGTCCCGCTGGCCCGCGTGGTAGCCCACTACGGCCAGCAGCTGCCGCGCTTTTTCAAGCGCTATCAGATCCAGCCGGTGTGGCGCGCCGACCGGCCGGCCAAGGGACGCTTTCGGGAGTTCTACCAGTGCGATGTCGATATGACCGGCACCAGCTCGCCGCTGGCCGAGGTCGAGGTCATGAATGCCGTGTGCGGCGCGCTGCTGGCCCTCGGCTTTGCCGGCTTTGCCGTCGCGCTGAACCACCGCGCGCTCTTACGCAGCCTGATTGAGGCGGCCGACATCGAGCCTGCTTTGGAAGGCTCGGCCCTGATTGCCCTGGACAAGCTGGATAAAATCGGCCCAGCCGGGGTGCGCGAGGAATTGACCCAACGCGGCATGAGCCAAGCGTCGGCAGAGCGGCTGCTGGCCCTGACGACCGGCACCGAGCAGGCCGACAACACCCGTATCCTGCGTGAGCTGCGCGCCGCCCTCACCTCGCCCGAGGCCCGGCGGGCGCTCGATGAGCTGGACACGCTTTTGGCGCTCAGCGCCGACACCCCGGCCGGTCCGCTGCTGCGTCTCAGCCCGGCCCTGGCGCGGGGTCTCAGCTATTACACCGGCCCGATTTTCGAGATCATTTCGCCGGATTTCAGCGGCTCGCTGGGCGGCGGCGGTCGCTACGACAACCTGGTCGGCATGTTCAGTGGCAAACAGGTGCCGGCGGTTGGTTTCTCGCTGGGCCTGGAGCGGATTCTGCTGCTGATGGAAGACGGCCGCATGTTCCCCGACCTCCAGCTGCGGGCCCAGGTCATGGTGTGTCCGCTGCCCGACACGCCGCTGGCTGCGGTGACGGGTCTGGCAGCCCGGCTACGCCAGGCCGGGATTACCGTCGAGCTGTATCCAGAACAGGCAAAACTCGGCCGCCAGCTGTCTACCGCCGACAATCTGCATATCCCCTACGCCCTGATCATCGGACCGGACGAGGTGGCCCGGCAGACCTACAGCCTCAAGAATCTGGCCACCGGACAGCAGGACAGCCTGGACGAGGCGGGCCTGATTGCCACCCTGGGGCAGATCGGAAAATAGAGGCACAACGATGCGGGTCACGGTTCTGGGCGCGGGCGACGCCTTCAGCAGCGGCGGTCAGCGTCAGAGCGGCTATCTGGTCGAAACCGACAGCGCCACGTTTTTGCTGGACTGCGGCACGACCACGCTGCTGGCGCTGAAAACGCTGCGGATTCCGGCCAATCGGATCGACTTCGTGGCCATCAGCCATCTGCACGGCGACCACTTCGGCGGCCTGCCCTTTCTGTTCCTCGAATACCTGTACGAGCAGCCGCGCAGCCGTCCGCTGCACATCGCCGGACCGCCGGGCATACAGGAACGCGTCCTGGCCCTCCACCGCGTCATGTACGGCGAGCTGTCCACCCGCAATCCGTCCTTTGGCCCGGAATTTCACCAGCTCCCGCCGGGCCGACCGGCCCGGGTGTGTCAGGTCGAGCTGTTGCCTTTTCGCGTTCCGCATCAGGTAGACGAGATTTCCCTGGGCTACCGGGTGGCGGTTGACGGCAAATCACTCCTGTACTCCGGCGACTGTGGCTGGAACGAAGACCTGGTTCGCCACGCCCAGGGCACGGACCTGTTTATCTGCGAGTGCTGCTTTTTTGAGACCCGGACCTCGTATCACATCAGCTATCCGCAGCTGGCCGAACACGCCCCCCGCCTGGACTGCAAACGCCTGCTGCTCAGCCATCTCGGCCGCGAGGTCTTGGAACGTCTGCCCCAGCTCAGGCTGGAGTGCGCGACCGACGGCTTGGTGCTCGAGGTGTAGCGAAGCCCGGCTGCGTGGCGCAAGACCGGCCGCTCAGCCGCCCGACAACAGGCGTCCCAGCGCGGTCCACAGCTGAAACAGGCCCAAGGCTGACACCACCACCACGACCAGCGTGCCTAAGAGATTGGCCAGCCAGCCGTTGGTGTGCTCGCCCAGGAGTTCCCGGCGGTTCATCACGATCAGCAGGAAGACGGCGACGGCCGGCAGCAGCACGCCATTGATCGCCTGGGCGACAATAATCACTGCCACCGGACTCTGGCCGACCACCGCCAGCCCTGTTCCAATCAGCACGATCACGCCCCACACCGCCCGCAGCCGCCAGCTGCGTAAATCGCGCGGCCAGCCCAGGATGCCGGCCGTGGCGTAGGCCGCGGCCAGGGGAGCCGTCATGGCGCTGGTGATGCCGGCACACACCAGGCCGGCGGCGAAAAAAGACCGGGCGGCCGAACCGAGCAGCGGCGTCAGCTGGTCGGCCATTGCCCCGACATTGTCCAGCGGGATGCCGCGAACGAAGAACGCGCCGGCGGCCGTTGAGACAACCGCCAGAGTTACCACGCCCCCAATCGACACCGACAGCCAGGTATCACGCCTGGCGATGCGCAGCGCTGTCGGCTGAGGCAGTCCGTCGGCCCAGCGTTCCCGCACCGCCTCGGCGTGCAGGAACAGGTTATAGGGCACGACCGTCGTGCCAATCAGGGCCACAATGAGCAGCACGGAGTCGGCGGGCAGACTCGGCCAGGCCGCACCCCGGATCAGTTCGTCCACAGAAGGACGGGCCAGCACGGCGGCCAGGACAAACACCAGGCTCATACCCAGCACCAGGACGAGCAGGCAGCGCTCAATCGCCCGATAGGTTCCCAGGGCCAGCAGGCAGACGACCAACAGCCCGGTGCCCAGCGCCCACAGCTGGGAAGGACCCCCGCTCAGCAGCGCCAGACCGGCGGCCGCTCCGGTGATATTGCCGGTTTCAAAGGCCGCATTGCCGCCACCAATACCAACCACGACCAGAGCGCACACGGGTAGCCGCAGACGCGAGTCGGCAAAGACCGTCCGCAGGGCTTGGCCAAGACCCCGACGGCTGACAAGGCCCAGCCGGGCGGCCATCTCCTGGAGGACAATAGTGGCCAGGACCGAAAAGATGAGCGCCCACACCAGGCTATAGCCGAAGCGGGCGCCGGCCAGGCTGGCCGTTGTCACCGTGCCCGGCCCGATAAAGGCGGCCACGACCAGAAAACCCGGGCCGTAGTGTTTCATGCCAGACTACCAGCCGGCCATATCTTTTTTGGCAATGATTTGGGTCGGCGTGACCCACACGATCAGTTCTCCCGGCACGACGTGGGGATGGCCGTCGGCCCTGACCGTGACGCACTGGGCGGTGCGCGCCTGCTCGCGCGGAAAGGTCCAGACTTCGCCGGACGGCATGCGTTTCATGCCCGGACTATGGCCGATTTCTTCTGACGAAGAAAGGCAGGAATGGGCCAGCGCCCGCGCGCGGAAAATTCTGGACTAGGGGCGGGTTTGACCCCCCCTACCCGCCTGGTGAATGGCGTCTTATCCAGTCTTGCTCCCTCAGCCTTGCCCCCTCTTCCCGACCCATAGTAGAGTCAGCCCGGCTGCCCACGGTCGGAGGCGAAGGAGGAGACACCATGGCACGACCGGTCCGCCACAACATGATTGGCCTGCTGTTCTGCAGCTCGGTCGTCAACTACATCGACCGGGTCAATATCTCGGTTGCCGCCCCGGTCATCATGGCCGTCACCGGCTGGGATAAAGATCGCTTCGGACTGGTCTTCTCGGCCTTTCTGGTCGGTTATGCGCTGTTCCAGATTCCCGGCGGCCTGGTGGCTGATCGCTGGAGCGCCCGCAAGGTGTTGGCCGTGGCGTTTTGCGGCTTTTCACTGTTCACCGCCCTGACTCCGCTGGGCCAGCTGGGCTTTGTGCTATTCCTCAGCATGCGCTTCCTGGTCGGGGCGTTTGAGTCCCTGACCTTTCCGGCCCTGACCTCGCTCAACTCGCGCTGGATTCCACGCACCGAGTTCGGCCGGGCTCAAACGATCAGCATCTCGGGTATCACCGTCGGCCAGATGATCGCCTATCCGCTGACGACCTGGATCGTCGTTCAGTTCAGCTGGCCGAGCGTATTTTATTTTAACGCCGTGCTCGGCTTTGTGTGGGCTGCGGTATGGCTGTGGTACGCGACCGACACGCCCCGCGAACACCCGCGCATCAGCCAGGCCGAACGGGACTATATCGAGTCCAACCTGTCGCCCAAGCCGAGCGATCCGCTACCCATCCGCACCCTGTTTCGCAGCCTGCCGCTGTTGACCGTGTGCCTCAGCTATATGGGCTATGCCTACATCGGCTGGATGTTCCTGTTCTGGTTTCCGACCTATCTGGTCGAAGGCCGCGGGATGTCGCTGGCAACCATGGGCCTCATGGGCGTCCTGCTGCACGGGGCGGGCTTCCTGGGCATTATCGGCGGAGGCGCGGTGTCGGACTGGCTGCTGCGCAAGGGCTGGAGCGCCCAGTTCGCCCGGGCCCGGCTGGCCGGGTTCGGGGTCGGGCTGTCCCTGCCCTTTCTGCTCGGCGCGGCCGTGGTGCCCTCGACCACGCTGTGCGTCTTGTTTCTGATCGTCTTTTACTTCTTTTTTGCCAGCGCGGTGGCCGGCTATACGACCGTGTCGATTGAGTTCAACCCCCACTTTGCCGGAGCAATCTTTGGCATGATCAACTGCCTGGGCAGTTTTGCCGGCATCTTCGGTCCGATGACCGCCGGCTTCATGCTGGCCGGCGGAGGAAACTGGACCCTGCCGTTTTTTATCGCCACCGGAGTCGGCTGCGTGTGTACGGCCATCCTGCTGGTTGTGCCGATTCGGCCGATTGCGTTTGCCGGCTTCTCCGTTTCAGAAAGTGAAGGACGGCAGGCCGAGGCCTGAGAATACGACCCATATTTGACTTCAATGCGGCTATTTCCTAAGGTAGCGGGCGCTGACAAGATCGCCCCACGGCGTGCCACGGAAGGAGCCCGAACATGGATTTTGAATATTCGCCCAAGGTTGAAGAGCTACGCCAGAAAGTCCAGGACTTCATGGACGAGTACGTCTACCCCAACGAAAAAACGTATCACGAGCAGCTCGACAGCCAGGGTAATCGGTGGCAGATTCCGCCCGTTCTGGAGGAACTCAAGCAACAGGCCAAGGCCCAGAACCTGTGGAACCTGTTCCTGCCCGAGAGCGATTACGGCTATGGCCTGAGCAACCTGGAATACGCGCCGCTGGCCGAGATCATGGGCCATGTGCACTGGGGGTCCGAGGTGTTCAACTGCTCGGCCCCGGATACCGGCAACATGGAAGTCCTGTCACGCTACGGCACCCAGGAGCAGCAGGACCGCTGGTTGCAGCCCCTGCTGAACGGTGAGATCCGCTCGTGCTTTGCCATGACCGAGCCGGCGGTCGCCTCGTCCGACGCGACCAATATCGAGTCGAGCATCGTGCGCGACGGCGACGAGTATGTCATCAACGGCCGCAAATGGTGGTCGTCGGGCATGGGCGACCCGCGCTGCCAGGTCATCATCTTCATGGGCAAGACCGATCCCGACAACCCGAGCCGCTACTTGCAACAGTCGCAGATCCTGGTGCCGCGCGACACACCGGGCATCAATATCGTTCGTATGCTGTCGGTGTTCGGCTATGACGACGCGCCCCACGGCCATGCCGAGGTTGAGTTCGAGGATGTCCGGGTACCGGCCTCAAACATGATTCTGGGTGAGGGCCGGGGCTTTGAAATTGCCCAGGGCCGGCTGGGCCCGGGCCGGATCCACCACTGCATGCGGCTCATCGGGCAGGCCGAGCGCGCCCTGGAGAAAATGTGCAAACGGACTAAGTCACGCGTCGCCTTCGGCAAGCCGGTTTCAGAACGGACGGTGACCCAGGAGCGGATCGCCGAGGCCCGCATCTCCATTGAGCAGGCCCGGCTGCTGACGCTCAAGGCCGCCCACATGATGGACACGGTTGGCAATAAGGCCGCCCGGGCCGAAATTGCGATGATCAAGGTCGCCGCGCCCAATATGGCCCTCAAGGTGATCGACTGGGCCATGCAGGCCCACGGCGGCGGCGCGGTGGACGAAGAGTTCGGCCTGGCCAAAGCCTATGCCCAGGCGCGGACCCTGCGCTTTGCCGACGGCCCGGACGAGGTCCACCGCAACCAGATCGCACGCCTGGAGCTGCGCAAGTACGACGCATAGTCCCGTCCCTAGAGCATTTTCACGCTATCTTGAGTCATGGCCGGCTGGGCGCCGTCATCAGGGGCTGCTTCGGACGGGTAACCTGGGA